>JBAUIA010000218.1:0-7791 GCA_049680565.1 Phototrophicaceae bacterium | reverse complement strand
GAGTAAATCAGATACGTTATAGCCTTTATCTTTTTTATCATCTTCCCTGAACTGACTAATAAATTTTTCTAATTCTTCAAGTAATTTAAGATGAAATCGAATATCATCTTCAGAATTGACTTCTATCCAGTTTGGAAAAGCAATGAACGATAAGTTCATTAAACTACGTCCTTGCCCCATCTTTTTATAAAAGGCGACGTTAAATCCTGAAACTAAAGTTTCCGTAAATCTTCCTAGGTTCTTAATTTCAAAATCTTCATCATTATCAAGTAGTTCTACATAAAACGCTTGATGTGAAATTAAAAAGCATGTTCAGAATCCCAAGAAAAAGTCTGAACATCAATACCAAAGTCTAGTCGTAAGCGATAACGCAATAAGTGAGCCGTGACTTTGGCAATAATACGAGCGGATAAACCGTCTAAGGTTTTAGCTAACAAGTGTTCCAAATGCCGTCCAGTATTCTGAATTTCATGGAAAACGCCTTCAATCCGCTCGCGTGCGCTATTGAGCAAGCGCTGGAAAGCTTTGTCATGTTGCTTTTTCTGGTTCTTACGCTTGGGTGTCAACATAACAATGTTAGTTTGCTCGTAGATTTCGGCTTGCCAATCCTCTCCTAAAAAGCCTTTATCTCCAATAACCTCAACGCCATTCAGATGGGCAAGGACAACTTCTGCAGCTTTCCGTTCATCGGTGTTTGCAGGTACAAGATCATAGACAATCGGTAATCCATCCAAGCTGCTAATCATGACCAGCTTGTAGCCAAAGTAAAATAACTTACGACTTGCACAATAGCCATAGTCTGCACTGCCACGAAACTCGCTATGTGATTTTGTACGTTTGTATCCTACGACAGGAACTGGTTTTGTGTCGAGTAAATAACGTCCTTCTTGCAACACACCTAGTTCTCTTAGCCACTCACGGCGTAGTTCCTCAACTAAAAATCTGAGTTGGCGGGCACGCCGATTGAATTGGCTCTGACTTAGCAAATCAGGGAATAACTCACAATGGTTTGCACGTATAAATTCAATGTACTGTGTTTCTGCTGGATACGGAATGTAATCTTCTGCAATCATCAAACATATCATTTCACTATCGCTAAACCTTGCTTTGCGCCCTACTTTTCCTGCTAACAAATCGCTTTCTTTTGCCAGATACCAATCATCTACCAACACATACACAATGGTCAAAAGCGTTTCGATGTTTATACTTGTCATGAGATGTTTTCACTTTCTGGTTTGTTTAGTCACTCACCATTCTTGAAAACATCCTCTCTTTCGTCAACTTCTATTTCACATCAGACGTATCATAATTCACATCAATGACTATAGGTTAAAGCATCAAAGTTGATGTGTGTCATTGTGAGCAAGGCGAGGACATAGTTACACACTATATGAGAGACGAACGGGTGAATGAGTAATGTTGATGGGCGTGTGATTAGTCAGGTTTCATTCTCCAAGTGGTTTTAATCAAAATGCTGTGTGTGGCAGCATGGGCAAAAATACGAAAAATTTTCGCGGTTATCATATTTCTTCTTTTTACTATCTTTCTTGAAAGCATTGCGGTTTTTATACATCGTAATAACATATTTATTGCACTTACAAGTGAGTACAGTTGCACCCACAAGATCACGTCTGCGATCATTCGGGGGGATTTCATCGGGCATATCTTTATCACGCATCTGGAAGAAAATCGCGCCTGTACCATGTTGGCGATTTCCATTGCGGACAATGAAGTAAATATCGTCTAATGTAAAGTTACGACGGCTAGCTTGTAAGCGAGCATGATGGCTGATTTCTAAGTGAGTCACAATTCCTAACCCCTATTTGGTCTTGTGCCGTCCCTCGATATAGTTGTAAAGGTGCTGTTACGTATTATTAGGATACAATAGTTTTACTGATTTGTGTCAAATTATCAAAAAATTGTTACATTTGAATCGACATAGCCTAAAAAGGATAGCAAATGGCAGAGCTTGACCGCGATCAATTACAGAAAGATATTCATGCCCTCTATAACCGTGAACATGCAGCATTAGGCGTAGCAGGAACATTAGATCACCTCGAACGTGCCGAACAATTCAAACTCGCGCCGATCTTAAATGCAGGGGGTGTGCTGGTATTTCCTCATGCTGGCGTGCAAGATTGTGGCTATCAGATTGCTGCTTGTGTGCAAGCCTGTTTAGATAGTGGTGCAGATAAAGTCGTCGTGATTAGTGTGCTACATGCCTTCACCCAAGAAATGGAAGATGCTCGGCGACGGGTTGCCGCAGGGGGTGATGTCACCCAAGAAAAATTTTGGGGCATTCAAGGCACAGGTTTAGACGGTCGCCAAGAATGGACAGGCGATCATGCTTTAATGAGTTGGCGTTATTTTTGGGATGCAGAAGTCAAACGGCGGGGTTTATCAGCCAGCCAAATCCCACAAGTGATTGAACGCTATCCCTACTTAGCAGGCGGTAAACCCGAAATTTTACCCGGTATTGAGCAACTTCAAGCCCTCGTCCAAGATGCTGTGACTGTCTCAACGGCTGATCCCTTTCATCATGGCATTGGTTATGGCACACCACCCGAAGAAGCCTTTCATCCTGATGCCGAAGGGCTTGCTAAAGCACAAACCAAAATCGAAGAGGGCATGGCAATCTTAGGAGTAGGCGATTATTGGGGCTACAATCAACATTGTGTTGAAGCTAAGAGTGATGCGCGTGATGCTGGGCAAGTTTTCCGCTATCTACGAGGAGCAATGACAGGCTCAGTTGTCGATATGACCTATTCCGATGCCACCGAACTCTATAATCAACCACCGCCGACTTGGGTTGCTGCACCATTACTACAATGGCAATTACAATCATAATAATTAGATGATAAGTCGACATAGCGGTACTAGCGAAGCGACTATCACCGCTTATAATTGAGTAGCATACGATTGTCATACATTGTGAAACATCTATTGTAAGTAAAAAATGAAAATGAAGGGTTATTATATATGACGAACTTTTTAGAAAAAGCCACTGAAATTGAACAAAATATTATCAAATGGCGACGCGAAATCCATCAAAATCCTGAATTGGGATTTGAGGAAATTCAAACAGCCAATTTAGTCGCACAAACGTTAAGACATATGGGCATTGAAGCTGAAGTCGGTGTTGGTCGGACAGGTGTTGTTGCGCGGATTGGCGATGGCAATGGTAAAAAAATTGGTATCCGTGCGGATATGGATGCGCTCCCGATTCAAGAGACGGTTGAGCTTGAATTTAAGTCGCAAGTCGATGGCAAAATGCACGCTTGCGGACATGACGCTCATACGGCGATGTTGCTGGGTGTGGCGCAATTGCTACATGATATACCTGATTTATCTGGCGAAGTGCGTTTATTATTCCAACCCTCCGAAGAACGCTGGGATGCCGATGGTATCAGTGGTGCAACCGCAATGATTGATGATAGCGCTCTCGAAGAACTTGACCATGTGATTGCATTGCATGTCGATAGCACTGAGCCAGTCGGTCAGGTTAAAGTCGGTGATGGCTACGTTCTCGCTGCTGTCGATACATTTTATGCAACTATTTATGGTGAAGGCACACACGGTGCATCACCGCATATGGGCATTGACCCCATTTGGATTGCCTCACAAGTGATTAGTGCCGTGCAAGGGGTGCGCTCACGCCAAACTGATCCAACCAGTGCATCAGTTATTACGATTGGCTCAATTCATTCAGGGAGCGCCCCCAATATCATCCCTGATAAAGTCGAAATTACAGGCACGATTCGCTCATTCAGCGAAGATATTCGTCAACAATTACACTCAGGGCTTGACCAAGCCTTACAAATTTCAAAAGCATTGGGTGGCAATTACGAACTCACTATCAGCCGAGGCTACCCAGCATTGTATAATGATCCTGCTGTCGCCCAATTATTGCGTGATGTCTCCGCCGATCATCTTGGCTCAGAGAATACCACAATTGCTGTGCCAAAAATGGGCGCGGAAGATTTCTCCTATATGACCCAAAAAGCCCCCGGTGCGATGCTCTTCTTAGGCGCAAAATATGATGATAAACATCGCCCACACCATAGCCCGATCTTTGCGATTGGCGAAGATAGTTTCAAATATGGCACAGCGATCCTCGCGGAAACTGCTGTGAAATTGATGCAAAAATAAAGGGTGATTAACTGTAGGGACGCAGAACGCTGCGTCAGATTATTTAAATAGATGCTAAAGAAAATGGATAATTGTAAGTAGATTATCCATTTTTGCTTTATAGGATAATCCCTAATCTTTAGGGGTGTAGCCTCATTCAGCAGATGCTAGAATCATTCATATTATTGTGAATGATGAGATGGAGTGACTGATGAGTTATCAACTGCATTGTCCGAACTGTAGTACAGCAATCCCACCAGAAAATATCAATGTGCAACAAACAATCGCTGCTTGCCCAAATTGTGCTGCGGTTTTTAATTTTGCCAATAAAATTCCCACAGGGAAAAAGATCAAACGGCGCAAAGGTAAAAAGCCTGACAACGTAATACAGACTGAAACCGAAAATAGCCTGATATTAGAGACACCGTATCTACAAACACCCGGCTATAAAATATGGACAGGCATAGGGGCTGTCGTAATGATTGGTCTATATGGCTTAATGCTAGTTGGCACATTGAGTGACGGTGAAATCGTACCTGCTGTTTTGTTTACGGTGATGTTTTTGCCGATTATTTTATGGCTGATTACGACACTATTTGCAACCCAAACCATTGAAGTGAATCACGAACAACTGAGGCATGATGTTCGTTGGGCGGGTATCCCCTTTTATCAGCGCAAAATGTCGATGGATGATGTTGTGGATATAGGGCTTGCAGAAACAGCGACAACCAGCGCATCCACCGCCGAGGCACGCTACAATATTTATGCCGATAAATACGATGGGCGACAAGATATGTTCATCCAGAATTTGCCCGAAGAAATGGCAATTTATACCCAACAGACCTTATCCAGCTATGTGACGGCGAATACCACCGATGTTGACCGCCTGATTGATGCCGATGATGTGCGTGATAGTGATGATGTGATTTTGCTGGATGAACAGGCGAATCAGTCGCAGGGGATGTGAGTTTTACCCCTCTCTCCACGAGAAAAGCATTCGTGGGGAAATGAGCAATGTCCACAATTTTCAGAAACGGATAATAAATCATCTCATATAAAGTCCCTCTCCATAGTGAGCCTGCGAACGGCAATGGGGAGGGATTTAGGGAGGGATAAACTACTTATTCTCCTTGCAATGTGTGTATCGTTTCATCAATTACGGATAGCACAGCAGTCATGTTTTTGATGACATCACCATTGCTAAATCGCAAAAATGTTAAGCCGTAGACTTCCTCTAAAAATATTTGGCGGATTGCATCTTCTTCCTGCGTATAATCATGAATCGACCCATCGACCTCAATCACGAGATTAATTTTGGGCGCGTAAAAATCCACGATAAAGCGATTAATGGCATGTTGCCGACGAAACCGAACGCCCAATGCTTTACGGCGTAAGCGTTGCCAGAGTAAATTTTCAGCAGGGGTGGGTTGATGGCGCATTTGCTTGGCAAGTGGCTTGAGTTTTGCCCATAATTCAGGGGATGTTTTGGCAAATTTTTTGGATGTCATGCGTTTTATTTTGAGTATAGCATAGTTTACCCCTCTCCCAGCCTCTCCCCACGAGAAAAAGCATTCGTGGAGAAAGGAGCTACTTTCACCATTTTTAGAAACGGATACTGATTCATATCATCAATCAGCATATATAAAAGTCCCTCTCCATAGTGAGCTTGCGAGCGGACATGGGGAGGGATTTAGGGAGGGGTTACACAGCCACGTTATACAAGGCACTGGCAACATCTGTATCAAAGTTCGCAAATGCCAAGCGGACGGTGGCGGTCATTTGGTAGCTATCGTAGTAGGGGATGTAATCCACATTGACAGCAATTTTGCGACGGTAGCCGACAAACCAGCCCGGACGATAGACACAAACGGCTGTTCCGCGATCATTGGTGCCAGTCGATGTGTTGACCTTGCCATCGCTCATGGTGAGGGGCATCTCGGCACTGATGAAGACAGGAATGCCATCAATGAAGCCGATTTGTCCTGTTTGGGCGGTTGCCAATGCGCCCGCTTTATCCATCGTCAGGAATTCACTCAAGCCCAGTAATTGTGCATATGTGCCACCATCAACAATCCATGCGAGGTCGTTCGGACGCGCCGAATATTTGCTTTGCATGGTAAAGCGTGCCTGACGCATTTTCGCTAGCGTCGGTGAAACATTGCCCATATCGACAGCGTTGCTCGTGTTGGTGACAATCGGCAATTTACGGATGCCATCAAATGCAAGGAAGCGATCTGTGCTATTGGCTGCTGCATCATCGGTGTTGATATTCCCCGTTGCGCCTGTTTCAGCATCGCCATTGAGCAACAAGTGGTCAATGCTATCGGTAATTGAGCGCATCGCTTGTTCACGATAGATATTCAGCACAGGAATAATCGCATCTTCGACCAATTCACTACTGAATCCCACCCGTAAAGCGAGTTTCTTGGCGTTCAATTGCACTTTGCCACTGCCAATTTTGCTATCAGGAATCGGATTATTGCCTGTCAGCACGAGTTGACTTTCATTGCCTGTTTCTGGCACAAAATAGACGGTTGGGTCAGTGCCTTCAATCGGCAAATCAAATGGGTTGCTTGGCATTTCGATGCTACGGAACAAAGGCAAAACGACATTATCTTGACGCGCCTTATTCCAAATTTGTTGACTCCATAATTCAGGTACCCATTCATCCCCAAAGCCTGTTTGGGTCGTATAGGCGAGTTCGTCAGATTTGATAGCAGATAATCCAGCGCCATTCACTTTATGCGAGAGTGCATTGGCGTAGCGTTCGCTAACCCCTTGGAAGCTCTTGGCAGCACGCAATAACATATAGCCGTGCAACATATCATGGGCATTCAGTTGGTCAAATTCGCTGGCAACTGTGATTTTCGGATTAGCATCTGCTTGCGATTGCAAGGGGAGTTGTTTCGTTGCTTGAGTCATCATTGTTTCACTTTCTATCGTGTGATCTGTGTTTTCTTGTGTGGGTGATAATGCCGTACTATCCAGTCCGAGGCTGTCATAAACCGCCTTAATGCGATTGACATCGGTTCGGCGTGGTTCGGCTGGTGTGGGGGTCAGGCTACCTTCGATTAAAGGCCAGCGCTTAATCTGACCGTCCTCTGTAACCTCAACTAAATGTGCAAGACTGCCGCTTGACCAGTGCAAAACACCCTTATCGACCAAGCGTTGAACCGCTTGAACGTAGCGTTTGTGCATATCGAGTTGCGCCTCAGCCCAAATGCCGATGTCATCAACTGTGAGTGCGTCAATGTGACCAATCACCGCCGATTTGAGATCACCATCTAAGCCATGCTGATACAGCATCGGGCGCACCTCGAACCAATCGAGCGCGAAATCGGTATCTTCTGTGAAAAATTCGCCCTGCAAATCGCGTGTACTGGTATCTCCCCATACAACGAGATACCCTCCGACACGCCCTGCTTGGGCATCGATTGTTTTGACTGCAAAGTGTGTTTGTGTCATAAAACCTCCTAATGTTCATTTCGTGGGAGGAGAAACAATACCCTCAATCCGTCCACACGCGATTGTTGTTGTGGTGCAGGGGTGGGGCATCATTAGCAGTCACTAGCCATCCTTACCGCGCCCCGTCAGCACCGTAGCTCTCGACCCCGTGACTGTTTTTAAGGTACATTTTTCAGGATAAAACATTTGTTCTTTTAT
>JBAUIA010000217.1:0-5730 GCA_049680565.1 Phototrophicaceae bacterium | reverse complement strand
TCGCGGGGGATACCGGCTTGCACAAGCGCATCAACCAAGGGCTTATCATTACGATCTTCTTCAATGACGATCTTATCAGCAATGATTCTGACAAATAAATCCACAAATGGTTGTGGAATTTCCCCTTTTGTATAAATAGTTGTTGATGTAAAAACAGTTTGATTCATATTTTCTGTTAGATACGAAGCACCATTTAATCCTTCACCTGTATATTTTTCCATTTCAGTGCGTAGAATGCTTATAAATTGTGTATCCATTTAGTAATGACCTCATCTTCAACACGATATACAAGTATATTTAGCTTATATTTATCTATAACTAATTGCCCAATATCTGTTTGCATAATTTCTGTATCTGCGTTTTCAGGGATAGCAAGATATAATGAATCTGAATAGTTTATACTATCTAGTATAGCACGATATAATAGATACTGACCAAGAGAATGCTTCAAGAATTCAATTGGTGAGCTTGCAGTATCATAGCTTTTGACTTCAACAAATATAATATTTCGACCTTGATGATGTGCCTCTAAATCAATCCAGAGTCGTCTATCCCCTACTCGTACTGTTACTTGGTCACTGACTATTGTCCAACCATCTTTTTGCAATGCACGAATAACCACATCATGATATTTATCTTTCGCTGGCATTATTCATCATCCCAAGTGCGCGTATAGTTATGTTTGAGCTTTTTCATGACTGCTTCTGATAAATCAACATCGGTGATACTCGCAATCTGAAGCAAATACAGCATGACATCCGCAAGTTCGCCAGCAAATTCATCTTTATCTTTAACATCATCGCCCCATTGAAAATGTTCTAGCACTTCCCCTGCTTCGAGAACTAAGGAAATTGCTAAATTTTTGGGTGTTTGGGGTTTTGGTGAATCTTCGTCATACCAGCCTTTATCCGCAACAAATTTGTGCATCGCAGCTTCGAGTGTTTTTAGTTCCATTATGCTTACTCCATAAATGACAATGGCACATCAAGGATGTGCCACGTTACTTGTATTTATTTTCTTGCTTAATAGGCGTTGCGGTTATTGCCTGATAGTGTTTGA
Source organism: Phototrophicaceae bacterium (assembly GCA_049680565.1). GTDB lineage: Bacteria > Chloroflexota > Anaerolineae > Aggregatilineales > Phototrophicaceae > JAUZRW01. The sequence goes on along the minus strand of JBAUIA010000217.1, from coordinate 4,671 downwards.
ATGATGGTACTCAAGATAATTTTAATATCTAGCCACAGTGACCAATTTTCAATGTACCAGAGATCATATTTAGTACGTCGGGCAATTGACGTATCACCACGCATCCCGTTGACCTGCGCCCAACCTGTCATCCCTCCTTTTTCACGATGGCGTGACATATAAGCAGGGATTTGCTCGCGGAATTGCAAGACATATTGTGGTTGTTCAGGACGGGGACCCACTAAACTCATATGCCCTAACAAGACATTGATTAATTGTGGTATCTCATCCCAATTGGTACGGCGCATAAATCGTCCAATTTTGGTTACACGCGGATCATTTTCTACCGTCCAATCAGCAATCTGATCGGCATCAACACGCATAGACCGGAATTTAATCATCGGGAATGGACGACCATCTAAGCCCATGCGCTCTTGAGTGTAAAAAGGTGTACCGCCATCTTCGAGATAGAGTAAGAAGGCTGTCAATATCATCCAAGGTGATAATAAGATTAAGCCAAAAAATGAGCCAAAGAGGTCTAAACTGCGTTTGAGGCTCAGTTTCCAACCGCGCAGTGCAATATCACGTACGGTTAATAAGGGTGTACCGCCCAAATCATCAACATTCATATCCCCAGCCATATAGGCAAAAATATCAGGATAGATTTTAATATCAACTGATCCCCGTTGGCATAAGGTGATGAGTTCAACTAAGTCTGTCCGACGCGCATCGGGTAAAGCAATAATAATCTGTTGCACTTTATAGGTATCAATGACTGTGGGTAAATCAGGGAAGTTACCAATAACAGGTAAGCCGACCATACGTCCTTGATGATCGTCTGCGCTGGTAACAACACCCACGATATTGTAGCCTAATTCAGGGCGGTTATTGATCTTACCAATCATATCCCGTGCGATACGCCCTGTGCCGACAATCAATAAATTATCGGTAGCAATCCCTTGTTTACGCAAATTAACTTGCATAAAGCGATGTAGTTCGCGTCCAATAATAATAAATATCACACTAAAAAAAGATACATAAACAAAAAGGCTGCGTGGATAATTGACATATAAAAAGGTGTTACGGAAAAATAATTCTTGTGTACCGTACACCAAAACAGCCCCTAATGAGGCAATCCCAGCAATACGACGCGCTTGGTCAAAGCGACTAAATGTGCGCTGGAGGTGATAAAGTTGATTAAAATAAAAAATTGCCATGATGAGCAACATATGCAACAGCATCGTTGGCACGTAATCAATTAAGGGTGGTGGTGTATCCGGAATAGGAAATAGCGGTAATAATGTACGCGCAAAATATCCCACTATGAAAGCTGATAACAAGGTCACGACATCAGAGATAACGAGTAAGAATGCTAACGCAATTTTGAACCACTGTCCGCGACGTTGTTGATTTTGGCTGGTTAAGCGCTCATCGGAGATACTGAAGGTTGGCGAATTTCCTGCCATAGGTCGGGACCTCCTTTGAATAATAAAGCGAATAAAATCATCGTATGAACGATCAGTGGTGTTGTTGACCGATAATATTTGCGATAAAAGATAAGCATTGCACGCCAAAATTCAAATTGCGCTTTGGCATTTTTGCTGCTGGCAGCCCGTTTAACATGGTAAACGATTACAGGCGCATAATACCATATTTTCCAGTTGGCTGCCTTAACGCGATAGCACCAATCAATATCTTCCGCATACATAAAATAGATTTCATCGAGCAAGCCAACATCAGCAATCGCGTCTTTACGAATTTGTAGATATGCACCCACAACGGAGTCAACTTCAAGTTGCTCATCTGGATCAGCAAAGGTCATGTTATAACGCCCAAATTGTTTATTTTTAGGAAACAATTTAGCTAATCCCGAAAAATGGTAGAAACTAACTAAAGGTGTTGGGAAGCCCCGACGACACGCTCGATCAAGTGAGCCATCAGGCAAGACCAACTTGGGTCCTGCGATACCAATTTCTGGATGCTCATCCATAAATTGTGTCATTTGTGCGAGGGCTTGCGAGGGTAACTCTGTATCAGGATTCAGCAATAAAGCATAGCGTGGAGCATCATTATCTACTTGATGTACGCCATGATAGCCTAAATGCCTCAATCCAACATTATTACCTTTAGGATAGCCAAGATTTTGACCTGTCTCAATCAATTCGACTTGTGGAAATTCATTACGAATCATACGGATGCTATCATCTGTTGAACCATTATCAACAACGACAACCCGATATGTGATGCCTTCGCTTGCAAAAACAGTTTGCAAACAACGCTCAAGTTCATCCGCTGTATTCCAATTGACGATAACAATGCCTAAATCGATCATAATTGCCTCAATATTTACCAATAAGACGCGATTGTACCATATCTGACCCATCTACCCTGTTTATGATTGAGCAGTTGGCAGGGTGGTTAAGGGTGTGCCTTGTAAGGCAGCACGGAGAGCATCCCGATCATCCCAAGGGTACTCAATTGTGCCAAAGCACATACTTTGTTCATGTCCCTTACCACAGACCATCACGAGATCACCTACTTTTGCCATTTGGCAGGCTTCATAAATGGCTGCACCTCGGTCTGCTACACGAATAAAATCAACATATTCGATTGCCCCTGCTGCTCGGCAACCTTCTGCCATCATACTTAAGATGGAATCAAGCGATTCAGTGCGTGGGTCTTCTGCTGTGAGAACGGTCATATCTGCGAATTTTGCAGCCGCTTCTGCCATCAAAAAACGTTTCTGAACATCACGCAACCCTGCACTACCAAATACGGTTATCAGTTTATTATGTTCAGATAACATCGTACGCCCAGCCGTAAGGGCTTTCTCAAGCGCATCGGGCGTATGAGCAAAATCAACAATTGCAACAAATTTTTGTCCTTCATCAATGCGTTGCATGCGCCCTGAGACAGTTTCGACTTTGCGTAATCCCCGTTTGATGGCTGCATGTTTTATTTGCATCGCATCGGCAGCCGTAATAGCAGCGAGAGCATTGTAAACATTAAATTCACCGACGAGACCTAAGCTATATTTACGCCGACCAATGAAAAAATGGGTTGCATCAGGGGCATATTCAATTTTGATCGCTTGCGAATCGGATTCATTTTGGATGCTATAGGTGACGATTTGATCGGCATTGCTTTTTTTGTAATGATGGTAAGAATCATCGTCGGCGTTAAGCACACTAATTTTAGGGGTATCCGCTTTACGGGTGGTCTGACTCAGCATCTCGAACATGATTCCTTTAGCAGCGCGATAGGCTTCAAATGAGCCATGAAAATCAAGATGTTCATGGGTAACATTGGTGATGATAGCAACATCAATATCGACACCTGATAAGCGCCCTTGTTGTAAACCATGACTTGTCATTTCTAAGATGACATGCGTTAACCCTGCATCACGCATGGTTGCTAAGTATTTTTGAATTTCAGGCGCAGTCGGTGTCGTAACGTGTAAACCAGTATCGGCGCTACTATTACCAAAATCTGCCCCAATGGTACTGATAAAGCCTGTTTTGCCTTTTGTACCTTCTTTTAAAATACGGTGCAGGATATGTGTTGTTGTTGTTTTGCCATTCGTACCCGTGACACCAATCACGGTTAAATCACGCGAGGGAAAGTTATAGTATGCTGCTGCTAGATAACCTAATGCAAGTTGGGCATCTTTGAGTTGGATATAAGGAATGTCGAGATCAATCGCATGTTCACCGATGATTGCAATTGCCCCGCGTTCGATTGCGGTCTGGATGTAATCATGTCCATCGACATTAAGTCCTTTGCGTGCGACAAATACGCCTCCTGCTTCAAGATAACGGCTATCTTCAACATAAGGTGCAGTAACTGGAACATCAATATCACCTGCGATGCGTAAAACTTGCGCGGGTGGTAAGGTATTCAAGTGATCTTGTAGTGTTGTTAGCATGCTTGATTGTCTCCTGCGGGATAATCTACAACTTGATTATCAATGGGGAAAGTTTAGCGAAAAATCGCTAAGGATTCTATAGCTCATTTATATCATCGGTTAAGTTTAATCTAAAAAGCGCACCGTAAATTACGATGCGCTTCTGTTGTTGCTACTCAATAAGCCGAGGCTTATTTTAAGTTGCTGGTAACTTCGTTGAGGCTACCACTAACGCTACCATCGACCACTTTATCTTGTGAGCGGACAATTAAGCCACCGAGGATACTTGGATCAACTGTGTAGGTATAGTTATCGCCACCAACTGCTTTTTCAACCTTTGATTTTTCATCATCGGTGAGTGGCATAGCGCTTACAACTTCAATGTTACCACTGAGGTTTTTAGCACCATCTGGCAATTTGCTCAAGAAACTACTGACCAATGCGCCATTTTTCTTAGCATCAATAGATTCGCCAAGAATACGACCTGCAACGGCGGATGAAATTTTAAGAACGTCATCACGAACTTCTGCGAGTGCTGCTGATTTAGCAGTTTCTGCATCGCTATTTGCTTCGGTACGAATACGTTCAGCTTGTTGACGTGCTTCACTTTCAATAGATTTCTTGACTTCATCACCTTGTGAGCGTGCTTCTTCCAACATTTTTTGGCGTTCTGCACGCGCTTCAGCGAGGATTTTATCCGCTTCAGCTTCAGCATTTTGACGCGCACGGGCTGCTGCTGCTGCATCTTCCAAACCTTTTTGGATTTTTGCAGAGCGTGTGTTCATCAT
>JBAUIA010000216.1:0-25429 GCA_049680565.1 Phototrophicaceae bacterium | reverse complement strand
TTTAAGGGTTTGCATTGCCCAAATACCGATGACAGGACCTATTGCAAGGAAAGCAAATGCCCATTGCCAGCTAAATAGTTCGACTAAGGTTGGGATCATGCGGATGGAGAATAAGGTTAGCAAAAATCCCATACTGGTTTGGAGCGTTAATGCAGTACCGAGGTAGCGATTATCGGCATGTTCGCTAACACTTGCTGAAAATTGTGCGGAATCAGCAACGATGAATAATCCCCAAATGATCGCTAATATTGAAACAATAAGAGGGTTTCCACCAAAAAATTGCCCGATGATTAAAGCGCAAAATCCGCTAACAGCCATTGAAATTGATGTTACTGTAGAGCGCCCGATATTATCCGCAAGTTTACCAGCAATCACGCTGCCAATACCACCAACGGCTATCGCAAAAAAAGTTACAAAGCCTGCATAAGCGCCTTCAATATTTTGAATTGCAAAACTAGCCGTGAGAAAAGCAAATAACCAAGCCCACATCGCGTAAAGTTCCCACATATGCCCGAGATACCCTAAATTAGCAAGCATCACACGTTTGTTGGTGAGAATATATTGAATATCACCGATATTGAATTTTGTAGCTTTGGTGGCATAAGGTCCTTCATAGATGAATAAGATGCCAATGATGCCACCAAGTGCAGCTAATCCAGCAGCGAGATAGAGGACTTGTTGCCATTCGCCCAAGCCACCGAGCGCGTTCAGCAGATGGGGCGCAGCCGAGCCAATTGTCAGCGCCCCAACGAGTAAGCCAATCCCTAAACCACGATCTGCAATTGTCCATGTTGACATAATTTTCATGCCGATGGGATACACCCCTGCAAGAAAAACACCTGTTAAGAAACGCAATGCGAGGGCAATGGTTGGAGAATCTGACATTATAGGAATGAGAGCCGTTGTCAAGGCAGCAAGAAAGGTTGAACCGACAAAAAACCAGCGTGCAGGGATGCGGTCTGCTAAAGTAAAAACAGCCGAGCCGACTGCCCCAACCACAAATCCAACTTGAACTGACATCGTGAGCCATGCTTGCCCACCTGCATCCAATTGCCAAAGTTCGGTTAGGTCAGGGGTGACGGCTGATGCAGAAAACCAGACGACCATTGCGAGTAATTCTGCAAGTGATAATAGCAAGAGTGTTCGCCATTTATGTATCAGATTAGGTTGAGTCATTTTTAGTATTTTCCTCATCAATAATAATTTTGAATATAGGTGCTAATTCTAACATTTATCGAACATCAAACATGACATTGGTCAGGGTCAATGATTTATGCAGTTAACAGGCTGGCGTGGAGGCTGTTATAATGGATGATAATAAATAACATAATCTTGAGAACACTATGACCGACCCACAACAAGTTGATAATTGGAAAGACGCACTGACCCTCGCGGGCGGTATCATGCGTCCAGATGGTAATGATGGCGATACAGTAGAACAACAAGCTATCGCCCGCAGCTATACAGTCAGTCGCGCCCGACGACGTTTAAATTTACATCAAAATACAGTCGCAAACGCCGTTGAGAAAGGCATTATCCAAGGCGCGTTCATTGACCCTGTATTTAATCTACGGATTCCTGCACGCGAAATTGAAGATGTCTTCAACAACAACGAGCGCTACGAAGCAATTGCTCAGTTAGAGCGAATTGCAGCGCGTGAGTTAGCCGATGCAATGAATATAAAAACATCCACTGTGCGGAAACGCTTGCGCCAATTAGGACTCGATCATGCAAAACCTGAATGGCAAACAGTTAAAGGTCAATGGAATCTCCCTGAAACATTACGAGATTTTCGTAGACTAGTTGATAGGGAACGTGCAAATCGGCGACAAGAGAAGAAAGAACAGCGTATTAATGCGAAAGAACGCAAGGAACAACGCCGTGAAGAAGAGCGCCAACGTCGCGCAGAATTACGCGCGCAATTGGTTGCGAGTTTCCCTGCATGGTCAGAGCTTGATCGCTCGAAGCAATTGATGATGTTGCATGTGGGTCCGCCCAATAGTGGCAAAACCTATGATTCGATTAATCGTTTAGCAGAAGCTGGTAACGGCTGGTATCTTGCGCCATTACGGTTGCTTGCATGGGAAATTTTTGATCGTCTAAATGCCCGTGGTGTTCCCTGCAACTTACTCACAGGAGAAGAATATATCCCAATTGAAGGCGCACAAATTACAGCATCAACCATTGAAATGTTTAATCCTAATAATCCGGGTGATGTGGTCATCATTGATGAAGCCCAAATGCTGGCTGATCCTGATCGGGGTTGGGCATGGACACGCGCCTTAATGAGTTCAACTGCGCCTGAAATGCACGTTATTGCACCCCAAACCGCACAAACGCTCATCCAGAAAATGGCAGAAGCTGCGAATATGCCAATGGGAACAGTTGTGCATGAACGTTTGTCTCCAATTAAGGTTGCAGATAAGCCTTGGGATTTGCGAGATTTACCTGACAAGACTATTCTTGTGGCATTCTCGCGGAAATTAGTATTAACGCTCAAAACACGCCTTGAAAAAGAGGGGCGAAATGTATCAGTGGTATATGGTGGGTTACCACCTGAAGTACGCCGTAAACAAGCAGAACGCTTTGCTAATGGTGAGACAGAAATTTGTGTTGCAACCGATGCAGTTGGGATGGGCTTGAATTTACCTGCGGATCATGTGTGCTTTTGGGAATTAGAAAAGTATGATGGACGCGGTATTCGTCAATTATATTCAGCCGAAGTTAAGCAAATTGGTGGGCGTGCTGGACGTTTTGGTATTTCTAATGCAGGGATTGTGGGCGCAACATCACGGCAAGATTTGAAAATTTTGCGTAAGTTGTTCTATGCTACCTCGCCGAGTTTGACTCACGCACGGGTTGCACCCTCTGTTGAAGATTTGACATTAATTCCGGGTAGTCTCCATGAACGGTTGGAAGAATGGTCACAATTAGAAAGTATTCCACCTGAATTACGGAGTTCAGTACGGACAGCCGATATGTCTGAGCGTGTCGAATTAGCAAAAATGCTGACCGACAAGCAAGTTATCAAAATCGGTTTGAATGATGCTGTTCAACTTATCAATGCACCAACTCGTAAGAGTACCCGTGATTTTTGGTACGATTGTGCAATGGCAATTATTGATCGAGCGCCAATGCCCTTGCCCCCTGTACCCGCCGAAAATATCAATGATACAGGTTCACTGGATTACATTGAAATGTGTATTGCATGCGCCGATGTTTATTTGTGGCTTGCCCATCGTAAAGAGTTTGAAGCCTATGGCGAACATTTAGAAGTTGTGAAATATGATCGTCGTAATTGGTCAGATATGATTGATGATGCCCTCTTGAACAAAATCAGCACCACTTATCTGCGGCGTAAACGGCGTTAAAAGCTGGGTAACAAAAGCTACGGGAGCATAAAATCGCTCCCATAGCTAAATCTTATCTTAGTCGGTTGATGCCATTTCGAGGTAGTCAAAGTTCAGGGTTTCATCAAGTTCAATGCCGAGAATATCCATCATCTCGCGGATAAATTGTGCTTTATTATCAGCATCGGTTTGTGACCATGTACGCGCTTTAATTTCGACGTACATGGTATCGCTTTGTGGTTTCAGCAATTTATCAATATTGACGAAAAACAAGGTATCTTTATAGAGTACACGCCAGCGCCGACGTTCTTTATGCAATTCCAAAGTTGATTGCGCTTGGAAGTATTCTTGATAGAAGCGCAGGGGATGACTGGCTGGTGCAATAAAGCGTGAGTGCGATAGTACCGCAGCATCTTTTAGAACTTGTTCTTTTGTAGCGGTGGTATAGGTTAGGCGCATACGTACCGATTCTACGTTGCCATCGGCATCAATGCGATCATCTTCACGATAGCGAATCCGATGATCTTGTGATTCATCGAATAAGAAATAGGTATCGTATTGGCGATAGTGTACGGCACGCATGACTTCTACATCATCATGACTGAGCAATTCTTCAATGATTGATGGGTCAACTAAACGTGCTTTCATTTGAATTTCAAATGATTCTGCACGTTCAACATCCACAGCAACTGCAACCAATTTATGTAATGGGTTTTCTTCAATTTTACCGAGAAACTCACCAACACGCGCTGCATAATTAGACGCATCAGTGTAGAGTGCTTCTTCATCAATCGTCAGTAATTGGCGGTCTTTCATCAAAAATTTACCATGCACAATGGTATGTTGCACATCGGTACTTTTAGCTGCATAGACTATCTGTGAATATGGTGCATCAGGGTTAAAGTCAAAGCGTGGCATATTATGAGTCGGTTGTGCATCCATCACAATCATATCGGCGAGTTTGCCGACTTCTAAGCTACCCGTGACATCCCCCATACCCAATGCAATAGCCCCATTGATGGTTGCCATTTGGAGTGCTTGTTTTGCTGGGAGTGCTGTTGGGTTTTTAGGTGTGACTTTAGCAAGCAAGGCAGCGAGACGCATTTCTTCAAACATATCCAGATCATTATTGCTCGCAGGTCCATCCGTACCAATTGCTACATTGAGACCCATTTCGAGCATTTGTGCAATCGGTGCAATACCACTTGCAAGTTTGAGATTAGCTGATGGGCAATGCGCGACTGAACCATTGGCTTTCTTGAGCATTCGCATTTCATGTTCATCGATATGGACACAATGAGCAGCTATGATTGGCACATCAAGAATACCTTGATCTTTTAACCAAGGGACAACACTTTTACCGTATTGTTCAATACTATCATGTTGTTCGCGCTCAGTTTCAGCGATATGAATCATCAAGGGGCGGTTATATTGTTGCGCGAGTTCAGCACTTTTACGCAATGTTTCTTCGGTATTGGAATAAGGCGCATGGGGTGCGATGGTTGGCTTAATCAAGGGATGATCTTGCCATTTTTCGATGAAATCACGGGTATATGCCAATGAATCTTCATAGGTTGCAGCATCGGGTGTCGGAAATTTAAGGATGGATTCACAGAGGAGTGCCCGTAATCCTGCTGCTGCTGTAGCTTCTGCAATGTCTGATTCAAAGTAATACATATCTGCAAAGCTGGTCACACCACCTTTAATCATTTCTGCACAAGCGAGTGTTGTTCCTAGTTTTACAAATTCTGGACTGACAAATTCGCGTTCAACTGGCATGATGTAACCCATGAGCCATACATCAAGACGCAGATCATCTGCCATCGCACGGAGTAAGGTCATTGGAACGTGGGTGTGGGCATTAATCAGACCGGGTAAAATATATTGACCTGTACAATCAATGGTTTCATCAGCTTGATACTGTCCGTCGAGGTCGGTTCGATTACCGATGGCAACAATGGTGCTATCGGTGATAACTACCATACCATCTGCTATAATTTCAAGGTCGGCATTCATCGTGATGATTGTACCGTTGGTTAGAATTATGTCTGCTTTCTTCAAATTGTCCCCCTTTGCACTTTCGACAACAAATTTGCGCGATTATACTGGACAAACGCAAATATTGCATGTGGCTTAATACAAATTTTAAGATTGATACGCTGTTTATGAATAAAATTTGATGAAAAGTGGCACATAACAAGTTTGCTATAGCAAGCCTTTACAAAAAAGTTTTGTGTAACGTTTCGAGCTAGAATTGGCAACTTAAATCATTAGAGAACAATTTAACCGAATGGTTTACTAACAAAGGAAAAAGAGTCGGTATGTTTGCACGTTTACGCCCTTATACCGTTTTATTAGAAGCAGGATTGATCGGATTATTTTTTATACAGGCATTGCGCTATACCATTGGTGCTTTGTATAGCCGTGTAGCCAGTGCTGCGCTTGTTAGTGCTTATGCAGATGGCTCATATGATAGCAGTATTGCAGGTATTGTTGACCCATCCGTGGTGAGTACGGAAATCATCCTCTTAGGTTTGATGATTGCCCTGCCCTTGCTCGCACTCTTGATTGGGCGTTTCCGATTTGCCCCTGTCATTGGCATGATAATTGTTATTATCGGACGTGCGTTAATGACCTTCTCTGTGAGTGGGATTACCCCATTGATGGCAGCAGAAATTGCAGTGGGTGGTGGCTTATTCACGATTTGTGTGGTTATTGCTCAACGGAGTCAGAGTCTGCCGTATCTCTTTGTGCTTGGTTTTGCCTTTGACCAATTAATACGGGCATTCGGCAATACGCTTGATCCTACAATTTTTGATGCCTCGCGCGTTGTTACCCTCAGCATTGGGGTGACAGTCCTCAGTATTGATTTTTTCACGGTGTTGATTGTGCTGTTGGTGATATTAGTGCTTGTTAGTTTGGTGAATGTATTCATCACAGCCAATGCTACATCTGAGCAATTGCAGGGTGGCGAAACCGTTGATCCTAATCAAGGATTGATGACATTTTGGGGTGCGGTAGGTATGGCTGGATTATTATTCCTTGAACTTGCCCTGCTCGCTTTACCGAACGCAATTATGGGACGCGCTGGAACAGAATTATATCAATTGTTTGTCACATTAACATTGATTGCGACCTTATTACCCATTATCCCAGAAGTGCGAGCGCAGGCACGCGGATTTATTGCACCGTTTGATGCGACAACGCGCGGTTGGATTTGGCTCATTTTTGTTGCCTTGATGATTGTCCTCGGCACACGGATTCAGCGTTTACCTATTGCTGGCAATGCACTTGTCCCACTTGGGGGCTTTGCATTGGTCTTTGCACAAGTTGTTGTGAGTGCCATGTGGTGGTGGCTGACACGTCCGAAAACAGCCCAACAGCGCAATCTCGCTGGCTTATGGATAGTGGTGACAGTTGCCCTATTCGGATTATTGGTTGTCGCTGATATTTTCACCTATGAATATGCGTTTGTGCGTCCATTTTTCATTGCAGGTAATCCGAGCTTGAGCGACTCGCTCAATACGATTGTCTTGCCTTTGCTACGTGGATTTAGGGGCTTAGGCTTAGGATTATTACTATTAGCCGTGTTGTTTGGTAGCTTACCGATGATTCAATCAACACGACGAATACCTTGGCGTGGTGGCAAACTCACAGCATCTTTATTGAGTGTGGTATTCATTGCGGTAATCGCCAGTTTAGGATCATTTGCAGCGCGTCCACCTGTTGTTGCTGGTGCTATTAATGAGTCAACGATGCGAATTGGCACATATAACATCCACGCTGGTTATAGTGAATTTTACGGCTTCACGCTCGATCAGATTGCGAATGATATTGAATCAAGTGGCGCGGTTGTGGTGATGTTGCAAGATGTTGAAGTTGGGCGCTTGACTAGCTTTGGTGTCGATCAATCTTTATGGTTAGCACGACGCTTGGGGATGGATGAGCGCTTTTACGCAACTAATGAAGGAATTGCTGGATTAGCGGTCTTATCACGCGTGCCAATAGCCTTCAATGATGGGGTACTCTTGCCTAGTATAGACCGCCAAACAGGCTTACAGCGTGTGCAAATTCAGCCTGATACCAACGCAAATAGTGTGATTACGCTCTACAACACAGAATTAGGCTTTTTGCTACAAGGTGATGACGGTTTAGGTAACCTTGAAGAAAATCAACTGACACAATTGCGGACAATCGTCGGTGTCATTGATGAACATCGTGTTAATGATTATGGTGGGCAATTAGGGCGTGCTATCTTAGGGGGTACATTCCACAATGTAGCGAGTTCCCCCTTGATGAATACGGTTCGCAATTATGGCTTCAATGACCCCTTCGCAGGGACAAATCTCATTTTGACATCGACACTCAATCGCAGCAATCTTGATCCTGCTCGCATTGACTTTTTGTGGGTATGGCAGCAATCGTTACCACAATTGGGTGTTAATGTGGTGGAATCAACTGCATCAGATCATCGGATGGCATATGTTGCCTTCCAGATACGAGCAGATAATTAAACGCATCTTGCCAGCAGACTCATTTTTCTGCTGGCAAGCGATATTATCCACGATAGCGTTTAACCATCTTCTTCTGATTTTTCTGATATTGTATCTATATACGCTTCAGATACTTTTACTTCTGCTAAGAGTGCAGCAGTTTCCGCTTCGATAGCCAGTTGCTCGTGGTATTGTTCAACTCGTTTGAGGACTTGCTCTGACCAACCGTTTTCTTCGACAATTTTAAGGGCAGCACGCGCAGCCGATTGTGCAGCAGACCGTTTACTTGTGCCTGAGCCATCGGCAATCGCAATATCGACAATCATTGCATCCATATAAAATTCGCGCTCGTGATCGGGTCCATTGGAATCTTTAATACGGAAAGTGGGCGTGACGTGTAAATCAGCTTGTGCTAATTCTTGAAGCATACTACGGGCATCTTTATGCAGATCATTGGCTAGCACGTATTCGAGCAAGTCATTGAGCGGTGGTAGCACAAATTCACGTACGGCTTCCATACCGCGATCAAGATACATGCCACCAATGAGTGCTTCGTAGCCTCGGCACAAATTATTGATACGGGTGCGCCCGCCACTATGTTCTTCGCCTTTACCCATGAACAAAAATTCACCGAGTCGAATCGCTTCTGCCAAGATCGCTAACGAATCTGTCCGAACGAGAGCCGCCCGTAATTGGGTAAGCTCCCCTTCGGACACATCTGTAAAACGACGAAATAGCATTTCAGCAACGATGAGATCGAGAATGGCATCTCCCAAAAATTCGAGCCGTTCGTTATCACGTAATTCTTCATCGACTTCATTAATGAATGAACGATGCGTCAAAGAACGTTTGAGTAACTCGGGATCAAGGAAATGCACGCCAATTATTTTCTGGTACTGCTTGATGTGGTCTTTTTCAGTCATTGAACCTCTTGAATATTAATGATGCGTTGTGTCCACCAAACCCAAATGAATTGGTCATCGCCACCTGCATCGGAAATTCGCGTGCAGTATGCGGAATATAATCCAAATCACAGTCAGGATCAGGGGTATTGAGATGTATTGTCGGTGGTGCGACTTGATGTTGCAAGGATAAAACCGTAAATGCAGCTTCCATTGCAGACGTTGCGCCCATCGCGTGCCCCATCATACTCTTGGTTGCACTCATCGGAATTTGGTAGGCATAATTGCCAAATGCCATTTTAACAGCTTTGGTTTCCATTGGGTCATTCAGGTAAGTACCTGTGCCATGAGCATTGATGTAATCGACATCTTCTGGATTGAGTTTAGCATCAATCAAGGCAAGGCGCATTGCGTGGGCAGCCCCTGATCCATCAGGAATGGGAGCAGTCCGATGAAACGCGTCTGTCGATGAGCCATAACCCACTAATTCAGCGTAGATATGAGCATCACGCGCACGCGCAGATTCCAATGTTTCGATTGCAAGCACGCCACAGCCTTCGCCAAAGACAAACCCTGTGCGATCACGGTCAAAGGGTTGCATAGCAAGTTCTGTATTATTGGTACTAGAATAAGCACGCATCCGATCAAAGACAGCCACACCCAAATTCGTGATCGGATAATCGGCACAACCTGCAAGTGCGCGATCAATACGTCCAGCACGGATGAGGTCAAAAGCATGTCCAATATTATCTGCACCTGTGGCACATGCCGAAACTTGCACCGCAGAAGGTCCTTTTGCACCAATCATCATCGCAATGAGATTATTGCCTGCATTGACAATGAGCATCGGAATTGCAAAGGGGGTCATCTTGCGCGGATCATCTGTGTCATGGATTAGTTCAATGTATTCTTGATAGCGCCTTAATCCACCTGTTGACGATGCAATGAAAGTGCTGGTGCGGTTCGCTGTTTCGGGTGTAACTTCAAAATGAGCATCAGCAATCGCTTCTTTCGCTGCTGCGATGATATAATGTTGGTGATAATCTGTGCGCCTTATCTCCTTGTAATCCACATAATCGACTGTTACAAAATTTTTCAATTCTGCTGCAATTTTCACACGGAAATTCGTGGTGTCAAAATAGGTAATTTCGCCTACAGCATTTTTGCCTGCGAGTAGGCTATCCCATGTTGTTTGCATATCATTGCCTAGTGGCGTAACAACACCAAGACCCGTCACGACAACCCGTCGAGACATAAGGCACTCCTTCGTATTTTGCTGCTACAGGATAAACTGTGGTTGTACCACACGCTCATTATGAATACTAGGCAGTGTCAGTCTGCACGATCATCAGGCTTAGGAACATATTCGCCTTCTATCCATGCTTCGCCTGATGCACCAACTTCTTTTTTCCAGACAGGAACAATCTCTTTAAGGCGATCAATACCGTAACGTGCTGCCTCAAAACAGCCATCATCCCGATGTGCCGATGAACAAGCAATCAAGACTGTATTTTGCCCTACGGATATTTTACCGATGCGTTGGGCAATGGCGATCCCTTGTACTTTAGGAAATTGTTGGCGGATTTCGGCAGCAACTTGTTTCATTTTAGCAATCGCCATCGGTTCATAGGCTTCGTATTCCAAGTATTGCGTTTGAGGAATATGCCCTTCTTTGTTGGTTTCACCGCGTACCATCCCACTAAATAAACAGACTGCGCCAGTTGCATCGGTTGTAATACTCTCGATGATTTCATCATGATTGATCGGCTCATTGGGTAAACGATAAATTTCAGGATAGTTACCACTACCGCCACTGACAGGCGGGAAAAATGCGATTTCATCATTGGCGTTGACCGTATCATTGGCAAAGGCATATTCTTCATTGATAGAAGCCAGCGCAGCATTAAGATTGGCTTCTACATCAGGGAATCGGTCTATCAGTGCTTGACGAACATCAGCTAAAGTAGCGTTGTCTTTTTCCAGATGCAGACTCAATCGTTTCGTGCCTGTTATATCTTTGAGTGTGGCAAAAAATAGAATATTAATCTCCATTTTGGGTATCCTCTGCAATATAATCGCCATGGACACCACCGCGTTTTTCGAGCAAACGAATATCGCCAATCGTCATACTCCGATCAACCGCTTTTGCCATATCATAAATCGTAAGGGCAGCAATACTCACGGCTGTTAACACTTCCATTTCGATGCCTGTTTTACCCAGTGTACGGGCTTGTGCGCGGATTCTAATCGCATTTGCTGATTCATCAATGGATAGATCAACGCCGATTTTAGTAATTGGTACAGGGTGGCAAAGTGGAATCAGTTCCGATGTTTTCTTCGCGCCCATGATACCTGCAATCCGAGCAATCGTGAGGACATCCCCTTTTTTCATGTTACCTGCTTGAATAAGGCGTAATGTTGCAGGTTGAACATAGATTGCCCCTTCGGCAATGGCTATCCGATCTGTATCAGGCTTATCGCCAACATCAACCATATCTGCCCTGCCGTGTTCATCAAGATGTGTTAATTTATCAGACATACAATTCCTTATTGGATTGTTTAGTTTTTATATCAATAGGGACGCAATCCGAGTAAACATTATTACTGGATTACACACGATTCTCAATCAGCATCAGCTATCTTTTGGTATTTCTTCGGTGGGATAGCATATGTTCCAACAGCGTGGGCAATCGGTTGTGGATCACCCTCAGAATAGAGTTTAACCTCACCCACAATCAAGGTCTTACCTACTTTGACAAGTTGGCAGATTGCAATAATATCCGCATTAGCGGATGGTTTGCGTAAGAAATTGATGCTCATGTGAGTGGTGACAGCTAGCGCAATAATCCCAATTTCACCAAGTATTGCTACATATAAGGCGGAATCAGCCAGTGCAAATAATGTAGGTCCTGAGATTGTGCCACCGGGGCGTAAATCAGATTGGGTTACATGGTGGCGAACCGTTGCTGACTGTGGCTCTACAGCATCAATTGTCGCTGAGAATTGTGGAAAATCTCGTTGTAAAAATGCAATTATTTCTTGTTTGCTCGCCATATCACGCTCCGATACTGTTGGTTATGTTGGCTTGTTTTGCATTGATGGCACAAGTATACTAAGTGTAATAGTCTGTTCATTTTATCACTTTGGAGAAGAAAAGACGTGGGCATTTTTCGACGCGGCTTAGCAAAGACACGACGTAGCTTTTTCGGGCGGATGACCCAATTATTGGGTGGCTCGGATATTGAAGATGAAACTTGGGAAGACCTCGAAGCCTTGATGATTCAGGCAGATATGGGGGTTGATACAACAGAAACAGTCATTGAGTATTTGCAGGAAGAAGTACGCTCAATGGGTTTGACTAAAGTTCATCAACTAGAAAAATTATTCAAAAATTCCTTGCTGGCATTGCTTGACCCAGAGCAAAAGCCAATGAATATTGTCGGGCGAGATTTATCTGTTATTTTGGTGGTAGGTGTCAATGGGAGTGGCAAGACAACTTCGATTGCAAAATTAGCGTATCATCTCAAGAAATCAGGGCGCAAGGTGATGTTAGCTGCTGGAGACACATTCCGTGCTGCTGCGATTGAACAATTACAACGTTGGGGTGAGCGCGTTGGTGTACCTGTGATTGCAAATCAACCGGGTAGCGACCCCGGCGCAGTTGCCTTTGATGCAGTGGAAGCTGCAAAAGCACGCGGTATTGATGTGTTGATTATTGATACAGCAGGTCGCTTGCATAATAACTTCAATCTGATGAAAGAATTAACTAAAATTGAAGCTGTTATCCAAAAATCAATTCCCGATGCTCCGCATGAGATTTTATTGGTTTTGGATGGTACAACAGGACAAAATGCGCTGCGCCAAGGGGTGAAATTCTCAGAATCTGTTGAAACAACAGGATTAATTATTACCAAATTAGATGGCACATCTAAAGGCGGTATGTTGTTTTCGGTATTTAACGAATTAGATGTGCCGATTCATTTCATCGGCTTAGGTGAAGGCGTAGATGACCTTGTTGCCTTTAACCCCAAAGATTATGTCGAAAGTTTATTCGCAGACGATTGACCGCCCTCACTAACCATTCCAATCTGTTTTAAACATGGGTAGCTTGTTTTAAGTGAGCTACCCTATCAAGGTTATGTTGAGGATATGCGATGCAAACGATTACCAGCTTTCAAAATAGTAAGATTAAATTAGCCAATAGACTAGTCAATAAACGTCAACGTGAAAAAGAAGGCTTGTTCCTGATTGATTATGCGCGTGATCTTGAGCGTGCATTAGCGAATGGCTATGAGGTAGACTTTGCCTTTTATTGCGATGCCCTATCAAGTAGTGATGATAAGCGCTTACGGGCGCAACTCAATCAAGATAATCTTTATGCGGTTGATGCTGACTTAATGGAAAAAGCGAGTTATCGACAGAATCCAAGCGGATTAGTAGCAATTATGCGCCAGAAGCCTGCATTAACCGTTGCAGATGCAAAAGCTATTGATGCGCCTCGTATTTTAGCATTGGTCAATTTACGCAAACCGGGCAATATCGGCGCGTTACTCCGAACGGCTGATGCTGCTGGGATCGATATGATATGCTTGATTGATAGCGCGTTAGATATTTATAATCCTAATATAATCCGTGCGAGTACAGGCGCAGTCTTTCTCAATAATATTTATGAGATGACAAGTGAAACCGCTTTTGAATTTTTCAGCACAGAACACATTCAGGTGATTGCAGCCCATTTAGAGGGTGAGCAATCGCTCTATGATTTGGATTTCACGGTAGGACGACATGCGATTGTGCTGGGCACAGAAGATACAGGTTTAGATGATGAATGGGTCAAGCGATGTGATGCGCTCGTAAAAATCCCGATGATGGGACAAATTACGGATTCATTGAATGTATCGGTATCTGGTGCAGTTTTCATGTATGAGGCATTGCGCCAAAACAAAACATCACACACTTAGCTCATTTTGGTACATCACCCTTAAAAAAATAGCGTAATTATCAACAACGAAAAATTCAGTGAAAGATAAAATAATGGACAATATGCTCACTCAGTTGACGCACATGCGCGATGAATTAGCGCGGATGATGGAACAACTCAATATCGAAAGCAAAAGTCAGGAAGCACAAGCGCTCGAACAAGAAGCCTCTGCACCTGATTTTTGGAATGATTCGGATGCTGCACAAAAGAAAATGCAGAAAATGTCGCGCTTAAAAAACCAAGTTGAAAAGTGGCAAACGGTTTTTGGACGTGTAGTGGATGCTTTGGAACTCGCGGAATTAGAAGATGATGATCTCGTAGAAGAGATGGAGAGCGAAACCGCAGCACTGGCTAAACTATTCGACAAAATGTCTTTACAAGCGATGCTATCAGGCGAATATGATGCAGAAGATGCCCTACTTTCTATTTATGCTGGGGCTGGCGGTACAGAAGCACAAGATTGGGCTTCTATCTTAGAGCGGATGTATTTGCGATGGATGGAGCGCAGTGGCTATAAAGTCAGTGTGGTTGATAAAACCTATGGTGAAGAAGCGGGTATCAAAAGTATCACTATGACGGTCAGTGGCGATAATGCTTATGGATATTTGCAGAGCGAACACGGGGTACATCGTTTGGTGCGGATTAGTCCATATGATTCTAATGCACGTCGGCATACCTCATTTGCAAAGATCGAAATAGTACCAGATATTGCTGATGAGATCGAAATTGAGATTGCTCAGAGTGATTTACGTGTGGATGTCTACCGCGCATCAGGTCCGGGTGGGCAAAGTGTGAACACAACCGATTCAGCCGTTCGGATTACGCATATGCCAACTGGTATTGTGGCGCAATCCCAAAATGAGAAAAGCCAACTCCAGAATAAAGAACAAGCCCTAAAAATCTTAAAGGCACGTTTATTTGAGTTCGAGCGTAAAAAACAAGACGCTGAAATGGCTGAACTCAAGGGCGAAAATGTCGATGCAGGTTGGGGTAATCAGATTCGGTCTTATGTGTTGCACCCGTATCAGATGGTGAAAGATTTACGCACACGTCATGAAACAGGGAATACTGCCAATGTTTTAGATGGCGATTTAGATGGCTTCATGGAAAGTTACTTACGTTATAAGATTGGTGATAATGAAGTAACAGAAGCATCTGAGTAGGATTTTGCTCGTATTCAAATTTTATAGATTCTATACAAGCTCGCTTCGGTACAAAAAGCGAGCTTGTATTATACTTAGTGTATTGATTATTTATTATGAAAGTGATTAAGGTATGTCTTTAAAAGATCAAATGCGGAAGAAAAAACAAGCCTTGGCAGCAGGGAAAGATGATTCAGATGGTGGCGGTGATTTGAAATCGCACTTATCGGCACGGAAAAAGAAGGCGCAAGAGAAAGGGTCTACGCTACGCAATAGAATGCAAGCGAAAGCAGATGAAAAAGAAGACGATGATGACGATGACGATGACGTCGCCGATGAAGAACTCGCTGCTGAGATCGAAGCTGCCCAAGATCGTTTCCAAGATTTAGTCAAACGGGTGCAACTGACTGATATTGTTGAAGAAACAACCGCACTTGGCAACAAGATGGTCAATTTACCAGAAGCTATTGCTGGCATTCGCTCTCGCGGGTACACCTTCCGCAGTTATTTAGAAGGTAAAATTGATGTGATGGCGGAACAGTGGGATGGTATCAATGATCGGATTGAATTGTGGTTGGATGAAGAATCTGCCGATTTGGATGATGAATTAGCAGATGCTGAAAAAGCCTATCAACGCTTAAAAAGCCGTCAAACAGCGAGTCGCCTCGCAAAATTGACAACAGCGCTGGATGTGTTGGAAGCACAAGTTGAAGCAAGTGAAGACAAAATTAAAGCCTTATATGATGCTGTCAATCGTGAAATGTCAACGACATCCAACCAAATTGCTCAAGTGAATAAGCAATTGGACTGGTTAGAAGAATCTGATGTTTCGTTGAATGCTGGCGAAGGCTTATACATGGCTGCTGAAGCTGAGTGGGATGATAACCGCGATAAACCTGATGGCTTTATCTATGTTACCAACCAACGGGTGATCTTTGAACAAAGCGAGAAAAAAGGTGGCATGATGGGCTTTGGTGGTAAAAAGGTCAAAGAAGTCCTTTGGGAAGTGAGCCATAGCCAGATTGAAAAAGTTGTACCCTCCAATGAAGGCTTCGGTGGTGGTAAAGACATGATGACCTTGAAGTTAGGGTCTGGTGCGCCTTATGCAGAGGTTGTCGCTGAAATTAAAGGCGGTATTGAAGCCGATTATTGGGCGCAACAAGTCAGCCGTGCAGCAAAGGGTGTCATATCAGATGATAGTACCGTCGAACCTGATGCAGACTTGATTGAGCGTTTGAGAGATGCACCGACAGATTGCCCCAATTGTGGAGGTGTTTTGCCACAGCTAGCAGCAGGTGCAACGGATATTAGTTGCCAGTATTGCGGTAGTGTCGTTCGAGTTTAAGAATTACTAAACGATTGTGAGGGGTATAAGCACGTTTATACCTCTTAGAATCTCTACTTAATTAGTTGACTTTTTGACCCTATGAGGCTATTATAATTTTAAGAAACGATAATAATTGCATAAAAGTCCTATACGGCAACATAATCCTCCTTGACAAATTTCGTTGGGGTGGATATACTTTGTTGTTCACAGTCGTCTATTTTCAATGGGTGAATAGAGGGCAATGTGCCGAGATACGATCTCCTTGGTACAGCACTATTATATATTAGAGTCGATTCAATAGAGCTACTCAATTATCATCAACCCATCACAAATACACGTGTGTAGCGCAAGGAGGCACGCCTTGGAGGCGAAAGATTTCAGCGCACTCCGCAT
Organism: Phototrophicaceae bacterium; assembly: GCA_049680565.1. Lineage (GTDB taxonomy): Bacteria > Chloroflexota > Anaerolineae > Aggregatilineales > Phototrophicaceae > JAUZRW01. The sequence continues at coordinate 8,841 of JBAUIA010000216.1, read as the reverse complement.
CAGCCTAGCTTCACCAGATCAAATTCATTCTTGGTCTTATGGAGAAGTGACGAAACCCGAAACAATTAATTACCGCCGTTTACGTCCTGAAAAAGACGGGCTGTTCTGTGAGGCTATTTTTGGTCCTACACGGGATTGGCAATGCTATTGCGGCAAATATAAGAACATCCGCTATCGTGGCATCGTCTGCGATAAATGTGGTGTTGAAGTGACTCGCTCATCGGTACGACGTGAGCGTATGGGTCATATTGATTTAGCAGCACCTGTTGCTCATGTATGGTATACACGCCGCGTGCCAAGCTATTTAGGCTTGTTACTCGATGTGAGCCGCCGCAACCTTGATCGCGTATTGTATTTTGCTCAATATGTTATCACACAGGTTGATGAGGATACTCGGAATCGTGCGGTCAAACGCATCAAGAAAGAGTTGGAACTCAAAGAGAAAGAACTCGGTGGCGATATTGAAGAGCGCATGTCCGAAATTAAAGGCAATCACGACGAGATTGTCAATCAATATGAAGGGCGTGCAGCAGAAATCACACAGCATTTCGATAACGAATTAGCGCGTTTGAGTGATTCAAGCCGTGAGCAGACAACTGCCCTCGTTAGCGAAATTGAAGCCAATCTGGGTGAGATAGCCAAGAGTGACATTGTATTGCAATTGCTCGATCAAGAAAAAGTGATCGTAGCAAAGGGTGAAAAGATCAACGAGGATCACATCCAACAAGTTCAGGATGAAGTCAGCTTCTTCCTCGGCAATTTACAAACTGAAATTGATACGATGCGCCAACAAGAGTTGAATAAACTCGGTGGCGAAGTCGATAATATTTCAACTGAGGTCAATAGCACCCTTGATGAACATCTTGGGGAGCTAGAAAGCCGTTTGAGTAATGTGCGTAGTAGCGCAGAAAAGCAAATCCAAGAGTTACAAGACTTGATGGTTTTGCAATTCTTATCAGAAAATCGCTACCGCGAACTCAAAGGTAAATATGGCAATGTCTTTGAAGCGGATATGGGTGCGGAAGCATTCTATACTATTTTGCAAGACCTTGACCTTGATACCCTTGCTAAAGATTTGTGGCATGAAGTTCGTACAACACGCTCGAAACAACGTAAAAAGAAGGCGACGAAACGCTTGCGCGTGGTCGAAAGCCTGAATGGTAGCACGAATAGTCCTGAATGGATGATTTTGACTGTGTTACCTGTTATCCCACCTGATTTGCGCCCGATGGTGCAACTTGATGGGGGTCGTTTTGCGACGAGTGATTTGAATGATCTTTATCGCCGTGTGATTAACCGTAACAACCGTTTGAAGCACTTACTTGAATTGGGTGCGCCAGATGTGATTGTACGGAATGAAAAACGTATGTTGCAAGAATCAGTCGATAGTTTGATTGATAATAGCCAACGTGGTAAAGCCTTATCCCGTCGTGGTCGGCGCGAGCTTAAATCATTGAGTGATATGCTCAAGGGTAAAAAAGGTCGTTTCCGTCGCAACTTACTGGGTAAACGTGTTGATTATTCAGGTCGTTCTGTCATCGTTGTAGGTCCACGATTGAAATTGCATCAATGTGGTTTACCAAAAACAATGGCGCTCGAATTGTATCGCCCATTTGTGATTAGCAAATTGGTCGAATATAGTTTTGCAAGTAACGTTAAAGGTGCGAAACGCATCATTGAACGTGAAAAGCCTGAAGTATGGGAAGTTCTTGAAGAAGTTATTAAAGATCGCCCTGTATTGCTCAACCGCGCACCTACCCTTCACCGCTTAGGGATTCAAGCATTTGAACCACAATTGGTAGAAGGTAAAGCGATTCAAATTCATCCGCTTGTCTGTTCAGCGTTCAATGCTGATTTTGATGGCGATCAAATGGCTGTTCATGTTCCATTGAGCAAGAAAGCTGTTGAAGAAGCACGCTCATTAATGTTGAGTACCAACAACTTACTGAAACCATCCGATGGCTCACCTATCGTAGGTCCTTCAAAAGATATGGTTCTCGGTTGCTATTACTTGACACTTGATCCAACTGTTGAGGTGATTACACGCCGTGAAAACGCAGATCGTTTCCGTACTGAGGATTCAGTCTATGCGGCAGATGTTAAACTTGGCGTTGCGTATCGGTCTAATGGGTACTATCACACTGAACATCGTGTGATTGAAAATAAGGTTGTGTATCATCCACAAATGGAAGAAGACCAACATGGTCGTCCAAGTGTGGTACGCACGGCTGTCGAGCGTACTATCGAAGCACTGCTTGATGGTGAAATTGATGCAACACTCGCAAATACTGTTGAAATGCGTAAGTTGATTGCAAAAAATGGCTGGGAAGACCAATTGGTCATCAGCAATTTGCATCAACGTCGTCATGTTGTTGACCATGATGAAGTTGAATATCTTTATGGTCTTGGTTTAGTCGGTTTACATACACCGATCTTGCTGGGTAATGTTTATGATGAACGCGAAGCACAGCCAGAACCTGAACCCACAACGATTGGGCGTGCAATTTTCAATCGCATTTTGCCTGACAAGTTACGCTATGTTCAAGAATCACTCGATAAGAAGAAACTGAATGCGCTTGTAGCACGCGCCTATCAACAAGTTGGTGCAGATATTACCACTGGCATTGTTGATATGATTAAAGATTATGGTTTCAACTATGCGATGATTTCTGGCACAACGATTGCTGTATCTGATTTGACCGTTCCTGATGAACGTGATGCTGTGCTTGAACGCGCCGATAAGACGGTTCAACGGGCTGAACGTGACTTCCGACGCGGTTTGATGACCGAGGAAGAACGCTATCAGATTACAGTTGATGAGTGGAGTTCAGCAAAATCACAACTTGAGGCGATGTTGCAAGACACCCTGAATCCTTATGGACCAGTGGCTGTTATGGCGATTTCAGGCTCGACAAAAGGTGGTTTTGGTCCGATCACACAGTTGGCAGGGATGCGTGGTTTGATGGCTGATCCGACGGGTCGAATCATTGAATTACCAATCCGTAGTCATTTCCGTGAAGGTCTGAATGCGCTCGAATACTTCATTTCAACACATGGTGCGCGTAAAGGTTTGGCGGATACGGCTCTACGTACTGCTGATGCTGGTTACCTCACCCGCCGTCTGGTTGATGTTGCACAAGATGTGATTGTTAACCGTGAAGATTGTGGTGTTGAAACTGGTCTGGTTATCAAGCGCTCAGATGATATTGCAGGACAATCTGTGGCTGAACGTATCGTTGGACGTTGCTCGACCCGTGACATCTTTGACCCTGAAACAGGCGATTTGATTGTGGCGAAGAATGGTGACATCAGCGAGGAGATTGCAGCAACGATCCAAGCAACTGATATTGCTGAAGTCGAAGTTCGTAGCCCTATGACCTGCCGTTTAACCAATGGTGTCTGCATTCGTTGCTATGGTCGTGATCTTGCGACAGGTAACATGATTGGCATTGGTCAAGCTGTTGGTATCATCGCTGCACAATCTATCGGTGAACCGGGTACACAGTTAACACTCCGTACATTCCATGCTGGTGGTGCTGCTAAGGGTGGTGGTGACATCACATCTGGTTTGCCACGTGTGGAAGAACTCTTTGAAGGACGGAAAAAACCTAAGGGTGAATCTGTCATGACAGAAGTGGGTGGGATAATCCGTATTCGTGAACGCGAAGATGGTAGCCGTGTTGCTTTAGTCGTCAATAGTGAAGTATTCAACCAGAAACATGAAATTCCTAAAGGCTACACCATTGTGGTCGAAGATGGTGAAACCATCAAGAAGAAAGCTGTTCTGGCTGAAGAAACTGATGGCGATGGTAAGGTCAAGAGCGATATTGACGGTGAAGTCTATATCGAAACTGATAAACGTAAAACAACACTCTATGTCCGTTATGAAAAACGGGAAGAGTTTGAATATGACATCCCTGCGAATGCGCGTTTGATGTCTCACATCTATGATGGTTTGGAAGTGACTGCTGGTACTCAATTAACTGAGGGTTCACGTAATCCGCATCAGATTTTGAAGGTACTCGGTGAAGACGCGACACAAAAATATCTACTGACTGAGATTCAAAAAGTGTATCGTAGCCAAGGTGTGAGCATTGCTGATAAGCATTTTGAGGTGATGATCCGCAAAATGCTGAACAAGATTCAGATTACACGCAGTGGTTCAAGTGAATTATTACCCGGTGAGTTGATCGACAAATTAAAGTTGAAAGAACTCAACGAGAAAATGATTGCTGAAGGTGGCGACCCAGCGAGTGGTATTCCTGTATTATTGGGGATCACGAAGGCTGCTTTGAGTACAGATAGCTTCTTATCTGCCTCAAGTTTCCAACACACCATCAAGGTGTTAGCAGGGGCTGCAATCGAAGGTAAGGTTGATCCGCTCAATGGTCTGAAAGAAAATGTTATCATCGGTAAGCTGATTCCTGCTGGTACAGGGTATGATGCTTATCTGGAACGTGAACGTTTGCGTGCTGAGAAGCGTGAAGCACTTGCGCTCGAAAGTACCATGTCACCTGATGATATGAATGACCTTGGCGCAGATGATTACGTCTCCGAAATGGGAGACTAATCCGCACTGAGTTGAATTTAAAAAGCACGAGGCTAAAAACCTCGTGCTTTTTTGTTTCATGTTTTATGGGACAGCTACAAGTCGCTATTGTTGTGGTTCAACTCTGGGACTTGTACGGATGGCATCGTACACAGGGCGAATCGCTAAACCCGGTACGAATATACTATAACCAACCATCTCATTACGCTCCTCAATCAATGTAGGATTAGCGAAGTTCAAATTCCATAAGAACATTGGACCTACGTAATCAAGGTCTTGAGCAATTTGGAATGCACGCAAGGTATAATCTGCCTGTTGTTCTGGGGTATTATAGGTCATCCAAGGCTCAGGGGCTTCATTGGGCAAACCACTCCATGTTGCCCAGCCAAATTCTGTTCCCCACATCTGTACATCTTGATGACCATTCGCCACCATAATTGCACGATAATCTTCTAAGGTATTTAAGAAGAAAAAGCGTGGGTCGTCATCCCAACCACGATCTGGAACATTATCACAACAGCGTGCATCTGGCGGATTACCCCAACCATAAGGGTGAACGCCGATTGCGATATTTTGATAATAGGAATCGCCAAGACCTGCATCATACATTTGTTGTAGGAATGTACGATCATCAATTGCACCTGCTGCACTCGTTGGCGCTAATCCTGCGGTGATAATTGGCATGGCGGGGTAACGTGCGCGAATCGTATCATAGGCGACACGGAACAAATCCATGTAACCGCCTCCGCTCCACTCTAAGCCACCAATCCACTCACGCGATAAGTTAGGCTCATTCCACAATTCAACCGCGCTAATTTGGTCGCCCATGCGGTCAAACATGAAATTGATGAAGTACGCTAAGGATGCAGGATCGGCAGGAGGACCATCTTCGTCAACCACACCTGCACGCGCCCAATCAGGGGCTTTAGCAATGCTCACTAAGACTTTGTAGCCATCATTATGTGCGCGTTGGATATGTGATTCAAAGATGCTGAATGCCGTATCGAATTGGTCGCGGTTATTGGGTTGTAAGAACTCCCAATTGGCTTGTACTTTTATCCAGCCCACAGCTAATGGATCAGTACGGCGTAATAATTGAAACCACATATCATTATCAACATTGTAGTACAATTGAATACCGAGTTGGTCACGTTGTAAGGCTGGCAATGACGATACAACCGTTGTGATCGGTGTGATTTCAATGGGTGTTGATGATGGAGATAGCGTTGATTGGACAGTTGGTGCAGGTGTTGATGTTGGTGGTGGTGTATAATTCGGCTCGATAATAGGACCAAATGAACCATCTGTTTGAATCGGCGTTCCAGTTGGAGGAATGATAGTTGCAGTGGGTGCGACAATCGTATCTGTCGGTGCAACAATCGTATCTGTTGGTGCAATATTTTCAACATCGGTTACAGTGATGGTATCTGTAGCAATTTGTGCTACTGTATCTTGATTCGGTGTTGGCGTTACACGAATACGAATAGGTTCTTGCGAAGTACATCCGACAAGAATGGCGATTAACGATAGGACTAAGAGTATTGGTTTGAGTTTTATCATATATTGGGTCATCATGGGAAAATCCTACCATAGAGATTGTTTGGATACTATTGTTACTCATGAATCGTTTGTGTAACGTCAGATAGAACTTGCACAATTTTAGAACTTATGTTTTAATTTGACAGACAAACAACCACTTTCTACAATCAAGCGATATACTCGTAATTATATGAAGATTATCTGAATGTTTGGTAAGCTGCCCTAGCATTGGGTTAATCTATTATTATTGATATAGTGCATAATGACGAAATAATTAAGAATTTGAGGCTTCGATGAATATTGGTGACATTCAACCTGTAAATATTGAACAAGAAATGCGCGATTCATTTCTTGATTATGCAATGAGTGTAATTGTATCGCGGGCATTGCCTGATGCGCGTGATGGACTCAAACCAGTCCACCGTCGCATTTTATATGCGATGCACGACATGGGATTAAATAGTTCAGGCAGTCACAAAAAGAGTGCGCGTATTGTGGGTGAAGTCTTGGGTAAGTACCATCCACATGGTGACCAAGCTGTTTATGATGCGATGGCACGTTTGGCTCAAGATTTTTCTTTGCGTTACATGCTTGTTGATGGTCAAGGCAACTTCGGTAGTATTGATGGGGATAGTCCTGCTGCGATGCGTTATACCGAAGCTAAAATGGCAACACTTGGTGAGGCATTACTCAGTGATATTGAAAAAGAAACTGTTAAGTTTGTTGATAATTTCGATGGCAGTTTAACCGAGCCATCAGTTTTGCCATCAGCTTTACCGAATTTATTAGTCAATGGCGCTTCAGGGATTGCCGTTGGTATGTCTACCAGTATTCCACCTCACAATTTGGGAGAAGTGGTCAATGCACTGGTTTACATGTTGGGTAAATGGGATGATCTGGATGATATTACAGTTGAAGAATTGATGCATTATATTAAAGGTCCTGATTTCCCAACAGGTGGTGTCATTTATAGCCATAAAGATACCGATAATGGCGAAAATCCTGTGTTACATGCTTACGCCACAGGACGCGGTAAAATCATTTTACGGGCGAAGGTTCATATTGAGGATATGGGGCGTGGTAAATCACGGATTATCGTCAGTGAGCTACCCTATCAAGCCAATAAGTCAACCATTATTGAACGGATTGCATCGCGTGTTGCGAGTGGTAAGTTAGAAGGACTTGCCGATATGCGTGATGAATCTGATCGGCAAAATCAGGTACGCTTGATGATTGAATTACAACGTGGTGCAGATGCGACTGCAATCATGGCTGATTTGTTCAAATATACCCCGTTACAAGAGACATTTAGTATTATTATGTTGGCATTGGTCGATGGTCAACCGCGTATTCTTTCGCTCAAGCAATGCTTGCGTGTTTATCTTGAACATCGCATGGAGATTGTACGCAAACGCAGCGAATTTGATCTGGCACGCGCCAAGGAACGCGCTCACATTTTAGAGGGTATCTTAATTGCGCTGGATAATTTAGATGAGGTGATTGCGATTATTCGTAAATCTCGGACAGCAGAGACGGCGCGTACCAACTTAATGAAAGAAATTAAGGTTTCAGAAGTACAAGCACAAGCTATCCTCGATATGCAATTGCGCCGATTAGCCTCCTTAGAGCGCAAGAAAGTTCAGGATGAGCATGATGAAAAAATGAAGATTATCACTTCATTGGAAACCTTACTGGCTGATCCCAAAAAAGTTCGCACGCTCATCATGAAAGAGCTGACTGAAATCAAGCAGGAATTCAACGATCCACGCCGAACGATCATTGCAAGTAGTAAAGCATCGAGTTTATCAGCAGAAGATTTCTTGATGCCAGAAGAACCAACGTGGGTTGTTATCGCTGCGGATGGTAAAATTGGACGGACGTTCAAGCATGAGCCACCTAGTATTTCAACCAAGCTAAAGAATCCACCACGTTTATTGATGGATACGAACACCGCACAAGTTACATATTTATTCACGAAAAAGGGTACTTGTGCAACCATTCCTGTTCAACAGTTACCACAAATCAATGATGTTGGTGAAGGTATCGGAATCAGCGATATTAGTGCCTTATCGTCTACTGATGAGGTAATTGCAGGGATTTGCTTACCTAATAGTGATGCAGGCTTTATATTTTTTGCAACTGCTAAAGACCAAGTCAAGCGGATTCGTATGGAAGATTTACCGGGGATGTCGAGCCAATTATTTAGCATCATGAATGTTGATGATGATGACGAACTAATCGCAGCGCTCGTTACAGATGGCGAACAACATATTATGCTATCAACACGTTCAGGGCAAACAATTCGGTTTAACGAAAATGATGTGCGTCCGATGGGCTTGAATGCTGGTGGTGTACGAGGTATTAAATTACAAAGCGATGATGACCGTGTCGTATCCGCATTTATGGCAGAAGATGGTCAGTATGTATTTAGTATTTCTGATGATGGCGTTGCTAAGATTTCGCCTTGTGAAGAATACCCTGTTCAAGGGCGTGCAGGTCAAGGGGTTATCAATATGCGCCTACCCAGTGGTAGTGAATATGTTGCTGCAACAGCAATTGGTCGCCAAGATGATAATATTATTGTGGTATCAAGCGCAGGTAAACCACTGTATATGCGTATCGGACGGGCGATGATGTTAAAACGTGGGCGTAATGGCGGTGACTTTGTGATTTCGATGCGTGAAGGGGCGGTTGTCTCGCATATTGTGTCGTATCAGCCAAAACTAGTGATACCAGAGCCAACAGTAAGCGAC
>JBAUIA010000215.1:0-4766 GCA_049680565.1 Phototrophicaceae bacterium | reverse complement strand
CCAATTAGGGGGATAATGCTACAATTTGTTTCGATCCATTGTCGGACTGACTCTACTACGGCACTTACTAACATAAACATATCCTAGGAAATTGATTTCCTAGGCAGTTTGTGACCCTTGATGTGTTTACTAGCTTCTGATTACATTTTACAACTCACGCAAATTTCTGAGTATTTATGTAACCTTTACGAAAGATACTTGCATCAATACCTAGATTTCGATATAATGCAAATTGAAGCTAGACAATCAGTGGTATGAACACTCTGTCTAGGAAAAACATTCTGATTTAAAATTGAACACGCCGTTCGCGTAATTCCGTCTGTTGGTAGCAGGCGGATTTGCGTTTAATGAGCTGTGTTAAATTTTAGTAACAACATCTTAAATATACTGTAAACTTACGCTGAGCGCAATATCTCAATTTATCTGTTGCACTTATGTTACGAATATGTCTCGATAACCTCCCCTATTTGCGCTTTTCTACGCGCATATATTGACCCATGATACGAATTGGAAAAACTTCAATCTCATAGCCTCTTGCTTCTAATAGTGCTAACATATGTGTCAATATGTTCAAGCGATGCGCCTCAAAGTCTTGATTAAAGTCTTGATAGAGATGCTTTAAATAGCGTTCTATTTGCGCTATCAAGGCATCATCATTCATCTTTTGAGCCTGTTCAATCAGCATCTCCTGTTCAACTTTGAGCGCGAGAAATGCAATTTTTTGACCCCAATCACAGTCACAAGGAGAACTATTTTCTCTTAGATGTTTTGTAAATACAGTTAAATGTTGTACGAAACAATCGATCGTTTTTGTGACCATCTGTAACAAGCCTAACTTTTATTGTTTACTGCAAATCTTTATACCGTAACGATGATTATAATATATACCATGATATTTGCATTAATGCAACAAACTATTTATAATGATTAGTATAATAGTCACATAGGATTAAAATCAATGACACCCATATCTTTTAGTGTGATATTTAATTTACTTCTTAAATATTGTCATAAATCAGATGGTAAAAAATATACACTTGTTGAATTAGCGGAAACAATCGATATCTCACGTCCACAACTAACACAATATAAAATGGGAAATCATAATAATCCCACGCTGGAGAGTATCCGAAGCATTTTAGATGTATTTGGTATGCCTATCACTTTATTAGACTGCCACGATGAGGCAGAAGCCATACAACTCATTCAAGATGTTCAAAATGGAGGCGTTAATCCCAGTTTGCGCTTTCGTAATCCTGATGCGCGTGGTTTATCAGATGAAGCGTTAACGCAAGTGGAGTCAATTTTTGAATGGATTGTGAAGCGCGAAAAGGCAATTCGTGATGGCGATGACATACCTGACCTACCTGAATTTAGTGCTGACGATTAATTAGTTATCTGTGAGAAACATTTATGACGAAAAAGCTCGACAAAAAGAAAATTCAAAGTGCGATTGAGAACTTAGATTATGATTGGTCACAATACACATTTGATAACTTTGTATCCCACATTGAAAAGCTACGTGAGCGTCCAATGGTAATTGTACCTCTACCCTATCTAAAAGTGCCTGCCGTATGTACTGCCACGGAAATCAGTGATTATATTATCTATGATGCCAGTGATATTCCGATGTCACAACATCACCATAAACTCCATGAACTAGGACATTTTATTCTCGGACACGTACAAGAAGTGCTCGCAACGGATGACTTGGAAAATTTTCTACAAGAGATCCGATCAAAATCACTGTTCCGAGGCTATTCTCACATTTACGAGCGCGATTTAGGTGTTGAGCATGAAGCTGAATATTTTGCGTATAAAGTTGAAGATGATATAGCTGATGCACGTCGTTTAAATCAAATAACTGGTTTGCCAGTACCACCTAATTGGCAAGTTCCACCATTTTATGGCACCTCTTCAGAACAGGAAAAGCAATGACATATTTTGGCTTATTGTCGAGTATATTTTTCTTATCATGGGCGATCATCTTCTTAGGTTACAGTATTTGGATCTTCCATGAGAAACATATTCAAGATGATGTATATCGAACACTATGGATCATTAATTTAGGGTCTGGACTGGGCATTCTTCTCTTTAATTACGAGATTGAACGTTTCTTACAGACTTACATTGATCATTTACCATTGAGCTTGTCATCTGTGAGAGCGTTTGTGGGTAATATACTCATTATGTTACCTTATTATGTCGCCTTAAAAAAAATGGATAAATTCCCTTTTCCAAATTGGATATTTCCTTTGATATGGGGATACTCAATGGTCATCGTATTGATTGACTTTTTAACAGGATTTTTGATTGATATACCCTACCGCGAATTTCAGGTTTGGATGTCGTTGCTCATCGTTCCTTTTAGTCTTGCATCTGCCATTTTTATTTCACCTATGGTGAGTGTTATTTTGAATGATGAGCGTAGCAATACTAATCGAGCACGTTTTTTGTGGTGGTTAGCTGAATTAATGATGACCACCCTATCAGCCTTTTTACATCTAATTGATGCACTTTATCGTGTGGCGTTTGCTGATTATCGTCTGTATACAATTGCTACAATCTTAGGTATTAGTTTTTACATGATGGCTATTATCAGTGCGCTCTGTCGGATTGTTTTTCCTCAATATTTGATAGAATTTGTGCTTTATCCTGAAAAAATATGGTCTTATTATCGTTTACGTCGACTATGCAAATATTTGCATCGCTTAGTCAAGTTGCCTGAACTATATCGCTATCAAACTTATTTCTATCCGTCTCTGCATAATTTAGATCGTGAGATATATCGCTCAATTAACTCCATCAGTGATGTTTCTCGTTTACTATCTGATGAACATGCGCTAATCAAAAAAGATTTGTTAGCGCTAAGAAATCCAGAACTAACACCACAACAAACCATTGATTCACTGCTAAAAATTAGGATATCTAAATGACACATGCACTTGTATTAGGTGGTGGATTCTGTGGCTTATTGACAGCAGCTACCTTGAGCAAACATTTTGATGAGGTCAAAGTTATTGAGCGAACACGCATCGGTGTAGGTGTTCCGCAACAGCATCATATTCATGTGTTACAAGTGAAAGGCTTTCAGATCTTAAAGCAAATATTACCGGGTATTGAGGATGAGATGCTCGCTGTAGGTGCTGTCAAAGTCCGTTGGACGCAAGATACAACCATTTTATTATCTCATAGTGATGTTATACCAAAATTGGATGTTGGCATTTATACACTAGCATTGTCGCGACAAAAACTAGAATCTCTTATTCGACAAAGAATAATGGATTTGCCCAACATTGACTTATTGAATCAGGTGGATGTAAAAGGTTTGCGCCAAGATGGCTCAGGCATTGTCGGTGTGGATGTTTGTTATAGAGAGGAGATGACGTTTGATACAATTTATAGTGACTTTGTTGCAGATTGTAGTGGACGACGCTCTAAAAGTGCACAATGGTTGCAAGACTTAGGCTATGGTGAAATACAGGAGAGTCGGATCAATGCCTTTTTAGGATATGCCTCGCGCTTTTATCGCATACCGGATGGGCTATCTCCCAAAAGCTTGGGTATTGCCATTCAGCCACGTCCTCATCAACAAAGTTATCGAGGTGCAGCTGTTGGCATCCTTGAAGATGATCGCGTTGTTATAACGTTAGTAGGATTGAATAAGGACTATCCACCGACTGATGAGCAGGGTTTCAGAGCATTTGCAACGACACTACCAAATGATGATGTGATTGACTGTATTAATCAATATATACCCGACTCCCCTATCTATGGATTTCACTCCCATAATCGTCTTATGCATTATCATAAGCTCCAGTCATTCCCAGATAATTATGTAATATTGGGCGACGCTGTTTGCTACTTTAATCCGATGTATGGTCAAGGCATGATGGTCGCCGCTGAAAGCGTTCAATTACTTGAGCGCATGTTGCAACGACATTCATCTAACCAGGTTGGTAGCATATTTCAGAAACGTTTACGTCGTTTGTTATGGTTACCTTGGTTTTTAGCTTTAATGGAAGATACACGGTACCCACTAGTTGAAGGGCAAAAAGTGAGGTTATGGATCAAGATTTTACATAAATATCTCGATTTTATATTTTTAGCGAGTAGCTACGATCAATATGTTGGTAAAACAATTTTACGTGTGATTCAACGAACCCTACCCCCTTGGCGCTTAGCTGAGCCCATATTTCTATCACGAGCTTTATTGGCGCTTCTGTTTAACCGAAGCAACTGATTTTTATAGACCAGTATATAAAAATCAGTTGCTTGCTACGCATGTAAATCATAATGACAGCCCCTATGCAAGACCACACCCTACTTAAACGCATCCAATTTATATCAGAAACAGCAATGAACAAAGGATATCAATTTACGTATGAACAGACTGCGAATACCGACATGTGGGGAAATTAGAACAAGCAACGAAAGTACCGCCATCGCGACGCGCTTTAATCAATAACTCCGAAGAACAATTAGGACACTGTTGACCCGTGAATTGTGGATCATCTGCCACATTACGGCTGTAATTACAGTTGGGATAGGCAGAACAAGAATAAAAAGCCTCCCCTTTGCGCGAGGTACGCTGTTGTAAGTTTCCAAGATGACAAACTGGACAAATTAAGGGATCGCCCGCGCTATTGACCGCAGACAGCCCTGCCCCACGCTCTACATGCCATTTAGCCAAGAGCGGTTCGAGCTTCTGCCAAACAGCATCGAGGAAGGTACGGGCATCTAACTCCCCGCGTGCAACCTTATCG
>JBAUIA010000214.1:0-8396 GCA_049680565.1 Phototrophicaceae bacterium | reverse complement strand
GCTGCTGATCTGCTATAGCATCTGTGCAAAAAGCATCCAAGACGGTATGCTTTTGCTTCGATTAACTGGGAACAACTTGAGGAACTGCTATGCAGGCATTACGACGTGCTACGCCCGATCTGGTCATTATGACGCTTCTGTTTGTGTTGCCATTGGTATTTTTTTTACCGCAAACATTAGGTGGTAGAACGCTGATTCCAACCGAGAATCTTTTTCAGTACGAACCTTATGCCAGTGCGCGTGAGGCAGTCAATGCACCAGCGCGTCCTCATAATCATCTGGTAAGTGACCTCATCTTACAGAATTATCAATGGAAATCGTTCATCCGCCAGCAATTAGCCGATGGCGAAGTACCACTCTGGAATCCGCATCAATTAGGGGGCATCCCCTTCCTTGCAGCAGGGCAAGCGAGTACCCTCTATCCTTTGAGTGTGATTTATTATGTATTGCCACTATGGCTTGCTTATGGCTGGTTCACAGTCATTAATCTGTGGCTTGCAGGGGTGTTCATGTACCTATTCGCACGCGGATTAGGTATCGGGCGCACAGGGGCAATGTTATCAGGGATCATTTATCAATTCGCTGGCTTTGTCCTTGCGAGTGTGGTTTTCCAGATGATGATCGGTGCGATTCCTTGGTTGCCTTTAATGCTGCTGATGATCGAATACATCATTCGGCGTAGAAAGCTCTTCGGTTATAAAACCACAATTCCTTGGGTGGCGATTGGTGCAACTGCGCTTGCCATGAATGTCCTCGCAGGGCATGTCGAAATTACAATCTATTGCTTGCTGATTAGTGGCTTCTATGCAGGCGCACGCTTGCTACACGATAGCTTGCGCGTCCGTGAAATGCCTGCGATGTTCAAACAAGCTGGCTGGCTTATCACGATGATCGTTTTAGGCATCGGACTCGCAGCGATTCAATTTTTGCCCCTATACGATTTCGTCCAAATCAATTGGCGTGCTGAACGCTCTGAATATGCTGCGGTGGTTGATTTTGCTCATCCTGCGCGTGATGTCTTGCAATTTGCGCTCCCTAATTTTTTTGGTAATCCGACTCATCATCAAATTTATGATGTATTCGAGATGCAATGGGTTGAAAATTGGGCAACAGATACGCAAACTTATGCACCCCAAACGCACACTGAATGGGGCATCAAGAATTATGTCGAAAGTGCGCTCTACTTAGGGATATTACCGCTACTATTAGCCATTTACGCTGTCATTGACCGCACCATGTGGACAATGCAACAAAACGGCAAAATCATGGAAGTGTTCATGCGAGAACCGCCGTATCGCGCAATTTTTGGTACGATGGCACTCCTCAGCTTGACGTTTATGTTTGGTTTGCCAACTTATCGGCTCATTTATAGTTTGCCCGGTATCAACCAACTCAATTCGCCCTTTCGCTGGATATTTGGCTTGACCGTTGCCGTAGCAGTCATGGCAGGGTTTGGCTTAGATGCTTTACAACGCCGTGCAGCCGAAACACACACACGCGCAGAAGTCCGTACAGGCTATGGATTGATAGCAATAGCGCTACTTGTTTTTGTCGGACTCGCTGGCTCTTATATAGCCTATCCTAATATCGAAGCGCAAATTACCACCTTGATGATGAGCCTCGCGCAATCAGGCAAAGCCTTTGGTGAGGGTACAACATCGCTATTTTATAGTTATCAATTTGCGAATGTTGCCGTCTTTGCGACGATGCTATTGTTATCAGGCATTGTCTTTGTGTGGGTCGGACGGATGCGGATGTATAAAAATGTCAATCTGTGGGGGAGTTTTGCGCTCGCGGTTGTCATTGCAGATTTGATGATTGCCTCATGGGGATTTAACCCTGCCAGTGACCCGTTACTACTGGATTACACCCCCCAACCAATTGAATGGTTACAAGAACGCTACGAAGCCGATGGTGCGTTCCGTTATACGACCCTCGAACCGCCCAATACTTTGCCGATTCTCAATGCCAATGTGACGATGCAATATGGCTTAGATGATATTCGCGGTTATGATAGCATCATTCCATTGAGCTATGTTGAGTATATGCGTGAGACTGCGCCACAAGTTCAGCTTGATTTTAATCGAATTGCACCGATTACAATGGATGCGAGCCATTACGCTTGGCATCCCCAACCTGATTATGTCCAAGTGCTGGATTCATCTCTATTAGCCTTGCTCAATGTGCGCTATATCGTCACTTATCCTGATGTGCTGATTCCCTTCCAAGATTGGCAAGCGGTTTGCTGTGATAACACCGTCGTCATCTATGAAAATCCCTTAGCTGTTCCGCGTGCCTATACCGTTGCACTTGACGACATGACGCTACCCATTGGTGATTTTATCTATCCTGATGGCATCACCGATTTTGAAATTCCTGACTACACTCCTGCAACTGTGTTATCGGATAGTGGACGCGAAAAATTAGTTGATCTCGCACTTAATGATGATAGTTGGCTGGTTTATAGCGAAAATTATCTCGATGGTTGGAAAGCTTTCATACGTCCAGAAGGCATCGGTGAAGAGAACGAATTTCAGCTAGAAGTCGCGCCTGTTGCTGGCATGTTCCAAGGTGTGCAAATTGTGCTAGATGATGTGCAAGCCTATTATGCCGAGCGTGATTTATCACCCGATGCACAAGCTGCCTTGGACGGAGGGCGTTTTACCCTACGCCTTGTCTATAGCCCAACGAGCGTCCAAGTGGGATTTTTTGGTAGTGCAATTGCAGCCATTGTCCTGACCTTGTTAATAGGCATGTGGTTATGGACAGTTTTCGTAGGTACAAATACCGATGACTCATCACAAACAGCAAAAGTTGCCCGTAATAGTGTCGCGCCGATTATCCTTAATTTATTCAATCGGGGCATTGATTTTGTATTTGCGATTGTGCTGTATCGCTTACTGAGTCAAGAGATGGTGGGGGTTTATAATTTCGCGGTTGTGATCTTTGTCTGGTTTGATATTTTCACCAATTTTGGGCTAGACCTCTTCCTGATGCGCGAAGTCAGTAAAGACCGAACACAAAGCGGTTTTTACTTGTTCAATACCTCATTTTTCCGCTTTTTTTTGAGTATCATTGGTTTCGGCTTACTGATAATTTTCTTGCTCATTTGGCAAAATACTGTCGAACCCTTGCCAAGCGCGGGCTTGATTGCCTTGGTGCTGCTCTATATCGGATTGTTTCCTGCTAGCCTCAATAAAGGCATGACATCACTCTATTATGCACATGAACAAGCTGAAAAACCTGCTGCGATTGCGACCATCACCACCATTAACAAAGCGATTTTCGGTGTGATTGTTCTGCTGATGGGCTGGGGCATTATTGGGCTTGCTGCTGTTAGCATTGCCAATAACTTCATTACGCTAGGGGTCTTGATATGGGCAGGGCGCAGTTTCATCACTGATTTACCGAAGAAGCCTGATTTTAGCAAACTGCGCGAGATGATTAGCGAGAGCTATCCGCTCATGCTCAATCATTTCCTAGCGACAATTTTCTTCCAGATTGATATTGTGATTTTGCAAGCCATCAAAGGCTCAATTACGGTTGCCCAATACAGCACCTCTTATAAATGGTTACTGGCGCTCAATATTGTGCCGTCATTCTTCACACAAGCACTATTCCCCTTGATGTCTCGTCAAGCTGAAAATGACAAAGCACAACTCAAGCAAACCTATCGTTTTGGCATTAAGTTAATGGTAGCGATTGCGCTGCCTCTCGCTGTCGGCTTTACTGCATTGGCGAATGTCCTCACCTTAATCTTAGCAGGGGCTAGTTATCTGCCGAATGGGGCAATTGCACTCACGATTATGATTTGGAGTATTCCGATTGGCTGGATGAATAGCCTGACGCAATATGCGCTGATTGCACTCGGCTTACAACGTTATATCACATGGGCGTTTTTCATCGCTGTCACCTTTAATATTGTCAGCAATATTATCTTTATTCCAATTTATGGTTTTGCTGCGGCGGCGGTGACAACCATCCTCAGTGAAGCAGCCTTATTAGTGCCATTTGCTATCTTGATGCACCGAGGCTTAGGCGAACGCATCAATTGGCTGAGTCTCATCTGGCGACCCATTGTGGCGACTTTTACAATGATTGTGGTAACACTCGTGCTAATCCCTGTGAATTTGATACTAGCCTTACTCATAGCGAGTATGACGTATTTAGTGGTCTTATTGTCACTCAAACCACTTGATGCAGGCGAACGGGCTATTATTGCGCCGATGTTACCCGAACGCCTCAAGCGCTTGCCATTTTTCAAACTGAGCTAGCACCAATTTACGTAATTTTAAGGTGTGGATGCTATAGTTATATGATATATACACATCAATCAAGGAGATATTTATGCCAACACGTAGCGCAAAAGCAAGCTGGATCGGTTCAATCCAAGAGGGGAACGGCGAAGTTTCTCTAAAAGTTGGGACATATCCCTATTCTTCAAAAACTCGTTTTAGTGATGGTGAACAAGTTACTACGACGACTAATCCTGAAGAACTGATTGGTGCAGCCCAAGCTGCATGCTATAACATGGCACTCTCGGCACGCTTATCATCACAAGGGTTCAATCCTGAGCGAATCGAAAGTGATTGCAAAGTTACATTAACTGCATCTGGGATTGGTTTCAAAATTAGTCGCATTGCCATTCAGACCCAAGTGAAGGTTGCGAATCTATCTGATGAAGAATTTCAGCGTCATGCCCAAATGGCGAAGGATAATTGTCCTGTATCAAATGCACTCGCTGCTGTGCCAATTCAATTGACTGCCACATTGATAAACGATTAATAACTTAAAATTGACCCAACGGATGCTAAACTAAGGGTATACTAGACATAGGTAAGGTCAAAGGACTTATTTGTGAACGATGATACGAAGCTCGAAAAAGTTGCAATGGCACTCTATGTCTACGCTGCACAATTGGTAAAAGAAGGCAAAACCCACGATCAGATCATTGATATTTTAGTCCAGCGTGGTATTAATCCTGAATCCGCCGAAACGATTATGACGCGCCTCAACCAATCACGCGATAATGTCACCCGTCGCAGTGGCTATATCAACCTTGTCTTTGGTGCGATTGTCATTGTATTAAGCCTATTCCCACTATTTGGCGTAATTGTGCCACAATCAAATCCCATCGGCATTGTGATAGCGATTCTTATGATGGCAGTTGGCATTGTTATTGCTGGACGAGGCGCACTCAAGGTTTTTGTTAGCTAAAAAATAATCTGCTATGATTGTTTTTTAGCATTTAATTTCGTGAGTGTCTGATACCCTTTATAGACAAACCATCCACTGATGACAAACATCAGATACGAAGGCGATAGTGTGATTGCACCTGTTGTGATGATACTCGGCACAATCAGGATAAGCCCAATCACCGCAAAAAATGCAGCAACACCCAATTGAATATAGCCATTGGTGCGTTGCTCTTGCGGATTCTCTTTCATCACGCGCAATGCCAATTTCATAGCAACCCCACGCGATTGGAAAACACCTTTTTTGACTAATTTTTCAGCGATTTTTTTTGGCGTATTCCCATTTTTGAGTAACTCCAATGTTGCAAGATAACGTGGATCGGTATCCGCTAATGTTAGGACATCAATATCTAAATCACCCTTTTTCTCAAGCTGCACCTCGTCATCAAGCGTAAGATTATGGTCTAACTCAAGCTCTGCGACTTTGGGCTTCTTCTGCATATTTTGTGGCATAATCTGGCTTTCCTCTAACATGAACAAACTCGTTCCAGTATAGCGCTCATCTATAAAGATTTGATGAATGCTTTTTGATAAGTTGAAATTGCCATCACCATTTGTTCAAGGCGTATTTCAGGCGAAAGATTTTCAAGCGACATAATCCCAACACTGATACTAAATGAAATCGTGGCGCATAATTTGCTCTGTGTGTTATCTAGCTTCGGATAATACAACGTCAATATATTAGCGATGCCCCCGATAATTGTTGCTTGCATTGATGTATTTAAATACGCTAGTTCTGTCCCTTCAATACCTATCATAATCGCTTGAAATCCAACTTGTTCCTGCTGTAAAGTCATAAAACTCGTTAACACTTTTTGGATGACGGCTTCAATGGGCTTTGATGGCGAATGATGTTGTGGGAACACAGCGTATAAGGCTTCTTGATAGCGCTCAATTAATGCTTCGATGATGGCTTCTTTTTGAGGGAAAAATTGATACAACGAACCAATCGAAACGGTTGCTGCATCCGCAATATGATTGGTTGTTACAGTGGTAACGCCTTCAGTTTCAAATAATTGGGCTGCTGTATCCAGTATATGATTGTATCGTTGCCAAGAACGCGCTTGCTTGGGTAATTTACGTTGTTTATCTGCCATATGATGAGTAACCTATGAGTAATAATTGAAATGCGAGTAATTACTCGTATTATAAGTAATGTGAGTAATTACTTTTATTTTAATTATAACATAGATTGGACTTGTTATGGTCGATCAAGACCCTTCGCGTCGAACATTTTTATCACAATTCGCAATCGGCGTTGCTGGCACACTCTTAGGTGGTATTGGTGTGGGGAATGCAATGAATTATTGGGCTACATCCCAAAATAATTCACCAGATGTTCCGTTACAGGGCTTGCAGATTGCCCCTGCGACTTTGACAACTGCATCAGGCATCAACATTCATCATATACAAACGGGTTGGGTAGCCGTTAAACAAGCCCACCGCGCTTATGATGGTTTGGATGGCACAGGTATCTTAGCAATTGCAATGGATAAATCATGGACAGAATGGTTGCCTATTTCAACATGGGCAATCGAACATCCAGAAGGTGTGATTGTGATTGATACTGGCGAAACAGCCCGTGCTAATCAACCAAATTATTACCAAACAGGGGACGATGTTTTTTATAAATCTTTCTTACGATTTGCAGTTACACCAGAAGATGAAATTGGTAGCCAATTACAAGGTCTTGGTATTCCACCACAAGAAGTTCGCTGGGTGATACAGACGCATTTACATGGTGACCATATGGGCGGAATGCGCTCATTCCCTAATGCTGAATTCATTATTTCACCGCTTGATTATCCACGTTCAACAGGTGCATTACCCTATCATTATCCTGATTGGTTAGCACCAACCTTAGTAGACTTTTCGGGCGAATCACTTATTGGCTTTGACGGGAGTTACGCTGTTACCCAATTAGGTGATGTACTTGTTGTTCCTACACGGGGACATTCTAATGGACATCAATCCGTCATTTTACGGGATGGTGATCTATCATTTTTCTTTGCAGGTGATACAACATTTGATGATGAACAATTACGCCAAATCACAACAGCAGGGATTGTGGCTGATGTCCAAACATCACGTCATACACTTGATCGCATTCAATCTTATGTACAATCAACACCTACTATTTATTTACCCTCGCATGACCATAATACACGTTTACGCTTACTCAACCAAACGACTATGACATTTTAGGAATAAACCGATATGCAACGATTTAGCAAACAAACAAGCACAACACAACCGAAATCAGTCATTTGGCAAATTTGGGAAGATGTTGCCAATTGGTCAGATTGGGATATTGAGTTGGAATATGCCATATTAGAAAGTCCATTTCGGGAAGGTGCAGTTGGCACACTCAAAGCAAAAAATAGTCCGAAGAGCAAATTTGTAATCACGGATTGCGTAGTAGGAGAGCATTTTACGTATCAAATCGCATTACCACTGGCTAATTTGCGCGTGGGGCATTATTTCATTAATACTGCTGATGATACAACCTTATTCGTCCATGATGTCGCTTTTGAAGGATTATTGGGTTGGGTATTTGGTCAAATTTTGGGGCGAACCTATGAAAAATCATTACCCATTGCCTTAGATCACATTAAAGCAATTGCTGAATCGCGTGATGGTACGTAAATTTATGGGGGCATTCCTCGGCGCAGGGCTATTTACGCAAGAGGGCAAAGACCACATTGAAAGCCGTGCGCTGATGTTGCCAAGTTTCCATAAAAAACGCATTAGCCAATGGACAGATATGTTTGTTCAGTTCACACAAAACCACATCAGTAATTGGCATAATGGTCAGCAGTTAGATGTTTCTGAAGATATGATGACCTTAACACTCCAAATTGTTTCCACAGCCTTATTTGGCAGTGACGCATCAACCAATGCCAGTGAGATCAAAGCAGGATTACATCAAATTCAAGAGTAACAATGGGGATTGCTAACGGATTACCTGTAACGATCTTAGAGCGTTAAGTGAGAATAATAGAATTTTAAAATAAGGTGCAAATGATAGACATATCATCTGCACCCTACCATTAGTTAATCTTAGTAATCAATCTTGCCTGAATCGCGCCCATCCCAAAAGCGGGCAGTGCTTGCATCAACCTTAATCAACTTAACATCAGG
>JBAUIA010000213.1:0-3262 GCA_049680565.1 Phototrophicaceae bacterium | reverse complement strand
TGGCTTAAAGTGATGCCTGCTCTATGTGGTATCAGTGCGATCTTAGCCGTTATCTTAGTGTTGAGCTTGCCTTCGCTGTATCATCGCCGTACGAACCAATATATTGATGCGCGTCGCAAACAGTATCAACAACAGATGGCACGCCGTCGTTAAGGATTAGAACCTATTATTTAAAACAATTTTGCTTCAGAATGCTGTATTCTGGGGCATTTTCGTATTAATGGATCAAGACCCTTCTAAATAATTTCTAAAACACAAGTGCAGATACTGTAATCTGATATAATA
This sequence comes from Phototrophicaceae bacterium, assembly GCA_049680565.1. Lineage (GTDB taxonomy): Bacteria > Chloroflexota > Anaerolineae > Aggregatilineales > Phototrophicaceae > JAUZRW01. The sequence goes on along the minus strand of JBAUIA010000213.1, from coordinate 2,977 downwards.
GACTTCATACATGAGGTTTGTGTGTTCTGAAAAATGCTAAGTGAAGGGGCAAAAATCTGATGAACTTTGAGCAATTGATAACACTACTCAATCATCCAAAACCACGCGCTCGCTTGGTTGCTATTCATACCATTGATCTAGTAGATGAAGTCCGAGCGTTAGATGCGATTAGCGCCCGTGTCCCTATCGAAACTGAGCGTATTCTTGATGATACACTCAAAACCGTTGGGCGCAGATTGATGTCTCTCAAAAAAGAAGGCTACGATACGATTACGGCTTTATGCGAACATTTTGATGTATACAACGAAATCTTATCGTATGCCGATGATACAGAATTTAGTCGTATTCAGAAGATGGTACAACAAACAGCTGATAAACGAAAAAATGATGATTTTAATAATCGGATGGTCAATATGGCGAGCATGGCAATTGCCTCGCGTGCGATGGGTGTTGGGGGTGTCATGGGGGTATCAACCAATACATCAGGCATTCTATCAGATGTCACGCAATCTAAAGATTCAATCAGACGACAGAAAAAACGTGCGCGTCCGATGATTCCTACCGAAACTGATATAAGTCGCTGGATACACTTACTTAAATCGGATGATGCAGAGCAACGTCAGCAAGCCTTGATTCAGCTACATAGCGCCCATAATCCAAATGGCTTGCAATACATGGCATATACCTACTACCAAGATGACAATCCAAAAGTGCGCGAAACTGCTAAACGTCTCGGGCGCAGTTTGTATTGGAATCAACTCTATTATGATCTGGAAAAATCGGGTGAAATTAAGACCATAATCGAAGAATTTGCAAATTCTCTCGGTGTTACCGTGCCTGAACAAGTCGATATGAAACTAACAACAGGCACACATCAAAGCCTTGAAGATATTCTTGCAAGTGCTGAAAAGGCACGCAAAAAACGCGGTTTAAAACGTTAATTTTCGCTCTATATGATTAGAAATAAATGAATCTTAACGCAAACCCGGATAATCAAGAAACATCACTTCAAATGCCATTCGCATATTGGCATTGGTTTTGATGGTTTCGTTCAACATTTTACGGGTGGCGTGTAAGGCTTTGAGAGCATCATTGGGATACAAGGTTTGTACTAATTGTTGCATTTCCACCATGCGGTCACTATTGCAAGGCTTGACTGGACTACCTTGCGCCAATAATAAGATGTCACGCCAATACGTTTGCCAAGTTTCCAGCAAGTAACGAAGGGCGGTGTTATCTTTCTTGGCGATTTTTTCGAGGTCTTCGGCAATTTCAAAACGTTTGACGCGCGTTCCGTAAACAGCATCAACCAACATCTTGAGCATGTCTTCACGTTCGAGCATCACAGTCTCATCTTTAAGCGCATTCAATGCCCAGCCCATGCGACCACTGCTGAGGCGTGCTAATAAAGTTGCGCGTTCCGCTTCTGCGCCGTGCATCTGCAAATACTCGGCAACTTCTAATTGTGGCACTGGGCGCAACGGTACAATCTGACACCGACTGGTGATAGTCGGCATAATATTTTCAGTGGATTCTGCTAATAAGAGCATCACCGCATACGATGACGGTTCTTCTAATGTTTTTAGGAGGGCATCTTGAGCGCGTGGTGCAGCATGGTCAAAGCCTTCAAAGATGGCAATACGATACCGTGAATCATACGGTTTTAGGGCTAACAAGCGCATAATATCACGCAAGGCATCAATTTTGAGTCGTCCTGTGCGTTCATCACGGTCTGTATACAAGATGTCAGGATGATTGCCACTATAAATCAGCTTACATGATCGGCATTCACCACATGGACGCATTGTCTTATCATCCTGTGTACAATTGAGCGCCATTGCAAAAGCATGTGCCAATTGATTTTTACCGATATTATTCGCCCCTGTGATGAGGTATGCGTGCCGATTACGCCCATGCTGCATACTGGTGCGTAGAAAATCAACCGCCCAATCATGTCCCCATACTGCCCAATTATGATTTCGTGTCATGAGATTTTTTGCTTGTTGATGTCAGATGAAATGATATTATCGCACGATGTTGTGTTCAAGCCTAGTTAGAAGTGATACCACTTATGAAGCGTTGCGTTTATCCCGCGCTGCCTGAATCAGGTGACGCACATCGGCTGCGAGATGTTCTTGCTTGAGTAAGCGCTCATTCACAATCACAGCATCAACAGGCGCTCTTAACACCAATTCGAGGTCATCCAGTGTATCAATCGTCTGCATGATACAAATTTTGACATAAGACGGCAAGGTATGGTGAATTGTCACCAAGTCTTCAACCGTTGCACGCAAATTATTGAGCAGGTGATCGCCAAATGCAATGACATGCGGGCTGAGTGTCAGCGCAAAGGCGAGTTCATCTTCATTATTGACCTGAACCATACTCGTCATTTTCCAACGTTGTGCCATGATAATAATTTTCCGTAATTCCTCGCTGGGGATCACAGAACTATAAGCAACAATACCCGACGCATCCGATGCGCGTGCTGCCATTACGCCATATTCATTAAGCGTATAATTTTGATACAGAACAGGAATCTGAGGGATTGCGCGTGCTAAAATGAGCATATCATCCAGATCGTTATGATAAATGCTATGATCGGTAAAAAAGGCAATGGCTTGTGCGCCATTACTCAAGCAATGTAAAGCACTGGTCACAGGGTCATAGACCTCATGGCGACTAATATGTGCGAACAGCGTAATATCTTGACGCTCATTGCTGAAGTTTAAAAAACCGCGTGGGCGATTTTGCATTTGTGCCAGCGCTAAGACAGCATCAGCAGGGATACTGTGCATCTGTTGTTTGAGATGCTGGCGCTTCGTCGCTAAAATAATGTCGCGGTTAACGTGTAAACTTCCAGTTGCCATTGAATCTCTCATTTTAGATTAGATAACAGTTGATTATAGCGCGAACCAAGTCAAAGCTGACATTATTTTTACACTTTTTTACGATTAAGAGTAGTAATCTTCAATTA
>JBAUIA010000212.1:0-1522 GCA_049680565.1 Phototrophicaceae bacterium | reverse complement strand
GCCTTGGTCGTAATGGTCGATGAAAAAGTCCCACTCGAAGACCTCGAAGAAGAGGATCAAATCCCATCTGAAATTGAAGGCATTCGTGTCGATGTCCAAGAGACAGGTCCTATCCAAGCCTTTTAATGTATAACGTCAATGATTAGCAGATATGCGCTTACTTGCATATCTGCTGTATAGTATAGATCGTATCTATTATGAGGTAACTTTATTTATGACCATCCGCGATAGCTTTATCACAATTGAAGATTTTGAGGCATTTGTGAATCAGCCTGAAAATGCTGATCTGTTATTTGAGTTTATAAACGGTCAAATTCATCAAGTTGAATCACGCCCTTATGCTTCAAGCCTCGCAACAAAAATCTGTGTACATATCGGTCAATATGTCATATCAAATAATCTCGGACATATTACAGGTAAAGGTGGCGGTTATATGGTGAGTGGCGAACGCTACGCGCCTGATGTTGCATTTATCTCCTATGAGAAACAACCTGATTTAGCTCGTAGTGGTTATAATCCGAATCCGCCTGATTTAGCCATTGAAATTATCTCATCAGATAGCAGTGCCGAACGCGATAGCTTACGGATTAAATTGAGCAATTACTTAGCAGCAGGCACAGTTGTCTGGATTGTAAAACCTGATGAGCAAGTGATTGAAGTGCATCAAGCAACGCAAGCCGTCAAAATTTACTTATCAACTGATACGGTATCAGGTGCGCCTGTATTACCTGAGTTTGAACTAAAGATCAGCGATATTTTCAGCTAAGTTATAGCTTTCTCAATCTCGGCAAAAACTCGATACACGTTTGCACGTCGTTTTTGATCGGCTGATTGATCCTCTGTGAACAATTCCCAACCACTCCCATCTGCTAAAATCATACTCCTGATAATCGGTAAGGCATCTCGCGTGATGTACTTTTTCATATCTTCTTGGCTGATGGGTGCAAGAATAGGATAGCGTGGGTCAGTATCAATGGCGATGTGGAGCAAAACCGCCATGACTATCGCGTAAGCATCCGCATGATGAATAGCGTGCAAACCTTCGATAATTTCCGAAAATTTACGACTATCTTGGATCGTTTCTTGATGCGCTTCACTATACACAGTGGCATTAAATGTGAGGTCATGCCAGTGTGCTATATCTGAATCAGTGATAGTTGGTTTAATCGGAAAATCTAATGTAGTGAGTGCTTGCCCTGCAACTGCTGCCGATTTCACGCCATGTACATAATCATGCCCACCGTGTATCGGCACTTTGCTAATATCATGGAATAGCACTGCCCACTCCACCAATATTTTCTGACGTGCCGATAATGCTTGATAATCCTCTGAGCGAAATAACGCCATAAATACACAGGTCACATGAATCAGCGTTTGTCCATTAAGATGTAATGCCATTGCTTGCCAATGAGGCGCAACATTTTCGATTGTTTGCATCTTAGGTGGTGTATAGAAATCAAACACTGCCTCAGCGCATTCTTGCCATGATGAAATTATCCCTGCGTCATAATCAGCAGTCATC
>JBAUIA010000211.1:0-6081 GCA_049680565.1 Phototrophicaceae bacterium | reverse complement strand
GACCTAACCTATGTGTAGTTATATAGTTTTCTAAAGATTTTTGAAGTTCTTTAAAGTCTTTTACAGTTTGTATAAGCGCTAGTAGACGAAGTGTAACTCCTCTTGCAGCTATTACTCATTATGGCTTTATTCTCTGATTTTCATTAAATAAAGCCAAAATATCTGAAATATTCACGAATAAGGCTAGATAATGCTCGTAAAAGCGTTTGGTATTAATCTTATACTAATCTGCATGGGGGTATTTTGCACGTACCTCAAACGTAAGCCTAATCGGGAGTATGACCCCTAAACAACTCACAGATAATGCCTCCACACTGGATATTAGCCTCTCGGATAATGAACTCGCATGGCTTAATCTGGAGCAAGATACCGTATCCAATTAACGAGTTTGTGACAAATGAGCCTGTACTCTGGTAATGGATGGGTGAAGCAGTGCTGCTAGAGAAACAACTGAAAGGGTCATCATGTCACAAGTTGATTGGGATAAGGTTTATGATGAACAAACCCCCCGTCTATACAATTTCTTTCGCTATCGTACAGGTGATACTGAGGTAGCGAAAGATTTAACCGCACGAACGATGATGAAAGCATGGCGTTATCGTGAGAGTTATAACAGCGATTTGGGCGCATTTTCAGCGTGGTTATTTCAGATTGGACGCAATTTGGCAACTGACCACCTTCGGCAACAACGAAAAGCCCCGCTACCACTTTATGATGCCCATAATTTAATGTCCGATTTTTCTGTAGAGTATGAAGTTCAGAAAAATTTAGACGCGCACCACTTGTATTGTCTCTTAAAGACTTTACCAGCACGCGACCAAGAAATTATGGCACTGAAATATGGAGCGGATATGACAAGCCGTGAAATTGCCCTCGTTTTAGACCTCACCGCAAGCAACGTCAGCACAATAATTTATCGCACCATCCAAACATTACGCGCTAAATGGGAGTTTGATTATGTCCAAGAATGATTTCCTATATGCTCTTAAAGACGATTTACCAGACGATTTTTCCGCCTCGCTTCGTGAGCAATTAAACCAAATGGAGCAAGAAGAACACATTCAAGAAAATAGTATCCAGCCGAAGCAAAATAGCAGTAAACGCTGGCTACTGCCCCTTGTTGCGATATTCGCAGTAGTTTTCGGTATGTTGATTTTAGTCAATGAGCCACCAAGTATGGATGTCTTGAATATCGCTCAAGCATTACCCCCTTCACTGACAAATCACGGCGAAATCACCCCTGAAACAGTGGACAACCTACAACTCATCACAACATTAGGCAATGGCTTCGCACGTCTTATTCGTGTCTCACCCGATGGAAATACGGTCTTAGTGGATTCAAGTGCAGGTTTATATTTGCACGATGCCAACAATATCAGCGCCCCGCCCCGTCGTATTATGGTTGAGGGAGATTTTCATGTGGTAGATTATGCCGACGATGGCATGATTTATGGTGTTACATTTGGCTATGGCACATATATAGCACAACAAGTTATGCGCGTAGACCCTAGTACAGGTCAATCTCTTATCTTATTTGATTTACCACAAGCATTTTTATATAACTTCGAGATTTCAAATGATGGTAGTCGTTTTTCTTTACAAGCCTGCTTTGAAGAACGAGAGAATAGATTCTGCGACGATAATGAGTGGGTCACACAAATTTATGATACCCAAACAGGTACACTCGGCTTAGAATTTGCCTCTCATTATGCTTTTGGAAATGCAAACTATATCTATAATTCATATAGTGAATCAACCACCTCGCATCTATCAGATGATGGCAATTACTATACTTACATCCTCAAAGAAGGCAGTATCTACAATATCCATCTCATGGACATTCAAACAGGGCAATCACAAGCCATTTTGAGGATAGGAACAGAAAATCAACTCACATCACGTCAATGGATACAGTTATCACCTGATAGTCAAACTTTATTGGTAAGTCGTTTTCCACAAATTTCAGTATGGGATATTGACCGCTTAATCAATGCGGATAGTCTAACTGATTCCCAAGATGATGACCCTGATAGAGGCGTTTCAATGGATACGCGTAAACGAGTGATTTACCACCCAGACAACCAAACACTGATTGGAATCGGTGATAATATCATCCACAATTATGACTTTACTACTGGAGAAGCCTATTCTGAATTTGAGTCTGATTTGGTGGATGATGACTTATATAGCTCAGTAGAAATCACCCCAGATGCTGATGCGCTTTATGCGATAGTATCGACAGGTGAGTTAGTCCGTTATTCCTACCCAGAAGGCATGGTTGAAGAAACAACAAGCCTCTACGATACAGGCTGGGGGCGGCAATTTATGTTCCTTGATGATACGCAATTACTGAGTTCCAGTAATAATTATTCAGGTGCAGTTATCCGTGAGTGGGGACTCGATACAAATGAGCCAGCTAGTGAGATTTTTCAACCAAATGGTGGTATTATCTACCCTATTCGCCGCGAAATAATCCTATCACTTGATGGGCGTTATCTGCAATATTCAGGGCGACAGGTCGAAAATAATACCTCAACTTACAATTGGCTTCATAACCTAGAAACAGGTGAACGCCATCGCATGTCATTATTTTCTGCTGATAAAGGTGGTGTCATTACACACGATAATCGCTTAATCGGTCTGGGGTCAAATCTTGCTTATATCTATGACATTGAAAATATTATCAATAATGAAAATTTCAACCAAGATTACATAGCTTTCTATCTGGAAAATGAGTATATAAGCGGTTGGTCAAGCTATGTCAGTGATATTGTTTCGCTAGGGCTTGATGGACGCTTGATGGCAACCTTGCCTTGCCTACCGAGCAATCCTAGTACCAGCAATGTACTCTGTGATGTCGATATTGCTTTATGGGATTTAGTGAACGGTAGGGTTTCTTATACAATTGAACTTGAAGCAGACCGTGTTGCTTTAGCAGTCGCTTTAAGTGAAAACAGTAATTTATTGGCAGTATCAAGTTGTGAACGAGAAGGCGATTTACGCTCTGAGTGTAGAGAACTGAATCTCTATGATGTCTCTGAATTACCCATCAATGATACAGAAGGTGTTCAAGCACTCGATTTAGTGCCTATCATGACTTTAGATAATCTGACACACAATGTTAATTCGATTAGCTTCAACCCGACAACATTTGACGATGGTAGCCGATTAATTGCTGTATCAGATAATCAGTCATTGACGACATTCATACAGGTCTATGCTGATGGAACAGTTGAAACCTTAGCAACCTTAGCAATACAAAACAAAGTCACCTTTAGCCCTAACGGCAACCTCGTCCTAACCAATAATCAGCGTGGAGAGATTGAAATTTGGGGCGTGCCATCTAATAGAGGCGAAACAGTCGTACAAGCAACACCTCAACCTATAGCAATCAGTTCGCGTGATGTCATTACCCCGCGTAATATCAGCCAAGCAGAAAATGTGCTTACTTTTGGGAACGGTCATGCAAACTATATTGCGCTCTCCCCTGATGACCAAACACTAGCAGTTGCCAGCACGACGGGTATCTATTTGCATGATGCCCAAAATATCAATGCAGAAGCGCGTTATATCGGCTCACCATCTGAGGAAATTCGTTATATTAAATATACAGATAATGGTGATTTACTTGTTGTTAATGTGTTTGATGATTTGCTTGGATTCTACCGTTGGGACGAATCAAGTAATAACTTTATCGCCCTTTATGGCAGCACAGGCATGTCGGGGAAAGTGATTCAGCATATCGACATTAGCCCTGATGGAAATCAACTTTTAATAGCGACTTGTGAGGGGAATAATGGTGTATTTTTCGTAGCGACTTATAGTTATTGTCAAAGTCCTGCTATCGCTAATATTCAACTCATTGACCTCAATAATCCAGATAATGAGGTAACAATCCCTATCCAAAGCGCCTCCAATTCAATTGTTGCAGTAAATCCTGATTGGTCACAACTTGCCTATTTCGATAACGGGTTTATTAATATATATACCATCGCCACAGGTGAAACTAAGCGTATTATTGAGATTGCACGCGACACATCTAGTAGCGCCCGTGTCGAACTACCAACTGGCAAATTATGGTCTTTAGCCTTCACACCTGATGGCTCTGAATTCGGTTATTTAGGGGCATTAAATGATAATTTCATAGTATGGTCAGTAGATGAACTAAACCAAGTAGAGGACGGTTGGTATGGAAGTGTAGCAAATGATTCAGAGTTCTTTAACTCATCATCGATGATACTAACTTTCCATCCTCACAAAAACGAACGACTTGTGATTCGTAGCGATTCAATTGATATATTCTCGGTTGATGATATGCAATTAGACGGATTTGAAGACACCTTGCAAGCACGAGAAATTGTGTTCAATTCCGATGGTGAACAGGTTTATATACTCGGGACAACAGGTGAAATCCAAGTACACGATTGGGCAACACGCTCACAAATTACCACGAATACCGACTACAATCTCAGCACATACATGACTCCAATCCTCAGTGATGACGGGCAATTAATCGTTAATAACGATAATAACAGCACGAACAATGGGTCTATCAGTTTTGTTTGGGACATCAATAATCCTAATGACATGCCACAGATACTAACCCCAGATGACAGTGTTGCCCAACCGAATGTTATCACGGCTATTAGTCCTGATAATCGCTATATTGCTTATGTGCATGAGTACAATATCTATGTCTATGACCGTGAGTTAGATGAACATCGCCAGATAGATATTGTATTTAGCTTGATAGACCTTGAATTTAGGGCGGATGGTAGTCTTATTACAATCATAACTGAACGTGGTTATGGCTTTATCAAAACATATACCCCTGAGCAACTCGCAATAGGCGATATACGCTACCCACATGACGGTGTACAAATTGAAACCTTAGTCTTTGGCGGTGGTTATGGTAATAGTAGTTATATGTCCCCTTTAACACGCTCAGTCACACTCAGTCCTGATGCAGAAACGATTGCTATTCAACATTGCAATAATTTCCTACGATTTTTTTCATCAGAATCAGATTGTGATGTAGAAAATTTAACATTGGTTGATGCGCTTACAGGCGAAATAATAGCCGATTTAGAAAGTCCAATCACTGAGGGTGTAAGCTTACAACAATTTGCCTTTAGTGCTAATGGTCAGTACTTATCTATGAGTTATTGTGCAGATACAATTCCACAGGGTTGGGATTGTGAGGAGAATCAAGGAGCTGTTGATATATGGCGCATAGAAGATATTCGTAATGGACAACTCACGCCCCACATGACTATCACAGATTTACCACGTAGTACAATTGCGTTTATCCCTTACAACGATGGCTCAGTTTTGTTAAAGACAAGTGCTTGGGAAAATGTCACAGGTGATGTCTATGACCCATTCACACGCTTTTGGTCGGTGACAGCTGATGGTAATGCGACAGAAATCTATATGATAGATGCGAATGTAACAGGGTTTTCGGCAGATGGACGGATGATGCTCGTTGTTGATGATGCTCAGATTGAAGTTTGGGCTATCCCTAGAGATAGCTCTACTGCATCTTCTGAATAGCGATATATCGAATGGGATGGGTTACTCTTACTCATCCCATTTTGGGTTGGCATTGCCATATTTAGCTATACCTCGCTGGAACATTTGATACTGCTGGCGAATTAATGATGCAGGAGCTATATTTATACAGATGCTCAAGTTTTACCAAGCCGATTTTCATGCTAACCTATTATGCTCAGAGTATGATAACCGATATATAGAAATGACAGTTTAATGACTCAGCAAAAGATTTTAGTAACAGGCGCAACAGGCTATGTTGGTGGACGTTTGATACCGCGCCTCATTGGCGAAGGCTACGAAGTACGGGTACTTGTCCGTGATGCAAATCGTTTAATAGGTCGTGATTGGTTAGACAAAGTTGAAGTTTTTGAGGGTGATGTCCTCAAAGCGGAAACCTTACCGTCTGCTCTGGATGGTGTTTGGGCAACTTATTACCTTATCCATAGTATGAGCGACCATGATGATTTTCATGATCGTGATGTAAAAGCAGCTAAAAACTTTGCGACAGTCGCCTATGATAAAAACGTA
>JBAUIA010000210.1:0-54691 GCA_049680565.1 Phototrophicaceae bacterium | reverse complement strand
TCCGCAAGCACCGATGGTACTGCACTGGAAGCGGTGTGGGAGAGTAGGTCGCTGCCAACCTAATGTAAACTTTCTACTGATTGTAACTTAGCTAGCCTCACATAGTGCCTCTCTTTTTTGATTCACATATCTCGCACCACACTGCTGGCTATCTTATTTCCTTATCCCTCTATTTTTATAACTTCATCACATACTCTGAGTGACTATTCATAGTCTCGTAACTATTTATCAGCTACAATACATAGCAGATATAGTTCATTTGGAGAAATTTATGCGCCATTTTTACCGTTTATTGTTAATTGCATTGATGCTCATGATCGTTACGATTGCTGTCACTGCATTAGATGAAGATATTCCACCTGCACCGATTGTTAATGACGAAGGTGGAACACAGATTATCCGTGGTGATGTGGCTTACACAAATCCATTCTTTACAGCCAGTGCTGAAGATGGGTTCATTATTTTAGAAGACCAAACAGGCTTCGTAGACCGTAATTTTGATTATGTTTTCCCACCCGAGTCACAAGTATTCGCTCAAATTACATCGAGCGTATACGAATCTCCATTCACTTATATTTTACAACTCCCTGTAGCACCACAAGCACCACTTAATGATGTTGATAACGATGATGAAGATGACATCGGGGTGCAAATTTTCCAAATTGCTTATTGGTCAAATACCTATGGCGATATTTATCTTGAAGAACGTGATGGTGGGGGATGGTCAGGTAGCAATACATCTGCGATTGTTGAAAGTGAACCCCCCACACGTATCGCTGAGTATATTGGCGGTAATATTTTGATTTATGCGCCTGTTGAAGGGCAAGCCTTCCCAACTGGATTTGGTGACGATGCTGCATTGTTCACTGATGACGACCCACTTGTGATTGTTCCGCAAGGATGGACAGTTGTGAATATGGATACCGATATATTCACTTTTGATCGCAGTCGTGAACCAGAAATTGACTTGCTAGAAGCAGAAGGCGCAGAACTTGATGATTTCTCAGGTTTAAGTTATACCGATGCCTTTGATGCCATGATGGAAAAATTGCGTAACGAGTATTCCTTCACTGAATTTGCAGACATTGATTGGGATGCTATTGATGAAATGTTCCGTCCGCGTATTGTAGATGCAGAAGCTAGTGGTGATGCAGAAGCCTACTATTACACCATTTTTGACTTCACGGTATTCATTGGTGACCGTCACACAAATTCTAATGCTGTTAACTTCCTGATTGCTGATTTTCAAGAAATTACGGCAGGAGGCTTAGGCATTGCAATTCGTGAACTCAGTGATGGACGTGTGATCGTCAATTATCTTGGCGAAGATACACCTGCGGATGATGCAGGTATTGAACTGGGTGCAGAAATTATTGCAATTGATGGTGTTCCTATCATGGAAGCTGTCGCCAATACACGCGCTTGGTCAGAACCATTCAACACTGAACACGTTCGCACCTTGCAACGCTTGCGTTATGTCACTCGATTCCCTATTGGTACGGATGTTGAAATTATCTATGCCAATCCTGATGATGACGAAGAATCGGCTGAACTCACGGCTGTTCAAGAACCTGAGAGCTTTGCATATTCCTCATTTAATCGTGGACGTTCAACCACTCGCTTACCTGTTGAATGGGAAATTATTGATGGCACAATGTATGTTGAAATCGCTAGCTTCCTTGATAGTCCCAACCTTACAATCCGTTTATGGGAACGCATGTTAGCGGATGCAATTGGTCAACAAGTTGCAGGTATCATCATTGATATGCGTAATAATGGGGGTGGCTTCGGTGGTTTAGCGGATAACATGGCAGCTTACTTCTATAATGAAGAATTTGAACTCGGCAATAGCGCCTACTATAATGAAAATATAGATGACTTCTACCTTGATGATCGTTTTATGCAGACATTCCACTTGCCCGAACCAGAATTTCGCTATGGTGGACCTGTTGCTGTCTTAGTAGGACCTAACTGTTTCAGTGCTTGCGAATTTTTCTCATATAATATGACCATTGATGATCGTGCATCTATTGTTGGACAATACCCAACCATTGGCGGCGGTGGTTCGACAGAAGTCTTCCTTATGCCAGACGGTGTATCCATGCAGATGACAATTGGACGTGCTATTGATGCAGAGGGTAATATCCACATCCAAAATCAAGGTGTTGCACCAACAGTTCTTGTCCCTGTTGATGAAGAGACACTTGGTTTAACTGATGTCACCTACATTAATGATGATCCCGTTCTTGATGCCGCTATCCAAACAATATTGGGTGCTGCTGGACAATAAAACGAGCCTAATAATTGGAGCAGTTATCGGCTGCTCCTTGTAAATTTTTACTGTATTTAGGAAAGAAAGACTGTTGCTTTATTGCACGGTTTAGCTACCATATGAGATAGAGACAAATAACTTGGAGAAAAATTAATGCAAAAACTTTTTCGATTAATTATAGTTAGTTTTGTATTCTTTGTTGTTAGCATCGTTATGCTGGCACAAGATGACGAAATTGAACCTGCGACTATCGTCAATGACGAAGGTGGCGTGGTTGCAATTACGGGTGAGGTTGAATATACCAATGCCTTCTTTACGGCAGGTGTATCAGAACCTGTGATTATCTTAGAAGACCAAACAGGCTTTGTGTTGCGTGATGAGGACTACTTGTTCCCAGAAGAATCACAAGTTTTAGGTCAAATTACCTCAGATTTCTTTACATCCCCATTTACTTATTCATTATCACTACCATTTGAACCACAAGCACCACTCAATGATGTTGATAATGATGACGAAGAAGATACAGGTGTGATGGTCTTCCAAATCGCCTATTGGACAAACACATTTGGTGATGGCTTCTTACAAGAACGCGATCTCTACGGTGGTGGTTGGTCAGGTGCATACACATCCGCACGCGTGAGTGTCGCCCGTGAAACCTTCGGTGAATATGTCGGTGGTGTGATTCTTGTTTATGCCCCTGATGATGAACAAGCCTTCCCAAGTGGCTTTGGTGACGATGGCTTGCTTTTCACAGAAGATGATCCGCTCGTACTCCTACCAGCAGGCTATACCATTGTTGATATGGATACCGAAGAATTTACATTTGACCGTAGCCGTGAAATCACTGTCGATCTACTCGAAGGTGAAGGCGCAGAAGCAGACGATTTCTCAGAAATGAGCTATACAGAAGCCTTTGATGCCTTGCTCGAAAAATTCCGTAACGAATATTCCTTCACAGAATACAAAAACCTCGATTGGGATGCTCTTGAAGCAGAATATCGTCCTCTCTTTGAAGAAGCTGAAGAAGAGGAAGATATAGAACTATATGCGCGTGCGCTCACTGAATTTACATGGGAAATTCCAGATGGGCATGTATACGCTAGTTCAATCAATATCATTGTCCAAGATTTCTTCGATGCAACCGATGGCGGCATCGGTATCGCGGTTCGTGAATTAAGTGATGGTCGCGTCATTGTTAACTTTGTACTCGAAGATAGCCCAGCCGATGAAGCTGGCATTGAACTCGGTACAGAAATTGTTGAAATTAACGGAACACCGATCTTAGAAGCAACTGATGAAGCGATTGCATGGTCAGCACCATTCAGCACCGATCATGTCCGCCGTTTACAACAATTACGCTATGTCACACGCTTTGAACTCGGCGACGAAGTTGATGTTACATTCATCAATGACGACGGTGACGAAGAAACCGTGACCTTAGAAGCAATCGCTGAACGTACCAGCTTTAACTTCTCATCATTCAATGCTAGTACATCTGGTCTTGAACTCCCCGTTGAATGGGAATATGTCGGTGACTACTTGTTAGTTGACATCAATTCTTTCTTCGATGATAGCCGTTTATCAGCATTGCTGTGGGAACGCATGATTCGTGATGCACAAAATAATGGTGTCCCAAGCATCATCATTGATATGCGTAATAACGGTGGTGGTAGTGGTTGGTTAGCCGATCAGATGGCTGCCTACTTCTTCCAAGAACCATTGGTTACAGGCAATAGCTATTTTTATGATGAAGAATCTGACGAATTTATCATAGAAGAAGACTCCGCAGATCGCTTTTATTTACCACCAGAAGATTTATACTACGGTGGCAATGTGGTGATCCTTGTGGGTCCAAATTGTGCTAGCGCTTGTGAATTTTTCAGCTACAACATGACCCTACAAGATCGTGCAACCATTGTTGGTCAATATCCAACTGCTGGTTTGGGTGGCGCTGTTGAACAATTCTTCATGCCAGAAGGTGTTACAGTACAATTGACCATCACGCGCGGTGTAGATCCTGATGGTGAAATTCATATTGAAGGTATCGGTGTTGTGCCAGATGTTGTTGTTTCAGTTGATGAAGATACACTCGGCTTAACCGATGCTGAATTTATCAATAATGATCCTATCTTGGATGCAGCCGTTGCTGTACTCGATGAAATCAGTTCGCTTGATGTTGTTGATGCTGGCGAAATTGGCTACGACGAAGAAGCAACAGGCGAAATCGTTGCAGGTCAACGTGTTCAATACACATTCACAGTTCTAGCAGGTGAAGAAGTTGCTATCTACCTTGGTGGTGATCTCGATACCTACTTACGAGTGTATGATGAAACAGGCGAAAACTTGCTTGCTGAAAATGATGATCTAGTTGGCTTGAATTCTGGTATTGAAGAAGTTCTGCTAGAAGAAGACCTAACTGTTATCATTGAAGTCGCTACATATGATGATGCTGAATCAGGTGACTATACCTTATATGTCACTACAGATGGTAATCCACTGGAAGACTAAGCACTAACTAAAAAGAGAGTGTGCTTCTAATGAGACACACTCTTTTTAAAATTTCCTCAAATATAAGCTATATATAAGCAACTCTCTAATTATTATGTACAAATCTATCAGTGTTTTCAGTTGATCTTGACCTTGGTTCGCCATACTAACGATTACTTATTAATTGTACAAATTTGAGGGAAAGTTATGAAACTACGTTATATAGTGATGGTAATTCTTTTACTAGTATCGTCGGCTTTAGCCTTTGCACAAGATGAAACAACAGAAAATGAAGAAGTTACCACCTATCAACTGATGCAACCTAATATTGATGAAGCATCAAGCGTTGCTTACGTTCAATTCGCGCATACATCTGTTGATGTTGGGGCGATTGATATTTATTACGCTACTGAGACTGATCCTGTTGTTATAAATCTACAATTTGGTGAAACCACTGATTTGATCCGCATTAATTCTGGTAATCAGAGCTTCACAGCGCGCGGTGTTGATAACGACGAGATCGTAACCGAAATGAATTGGGATTTTGGTGGCAATACAACATGGCTTGTATCTGCGGTTGGTTTACAAGAAAAATTAGCATTTTTGCTGGAACCTGTATCTGTATTGCGTGGAGATTACAATGACCTAGCACGTATCCGTGTTGTGAACTTCATTCCAGATGGTGTTCGGTCAACCGTGATAGGGGATGCAGAAGAATCTGTAACACTTGCTAATAATGTTGGTTGGATTGGAATCGGTGATACAATGGTTGAGGCAGGGGAGTATACATTATCAATCGCATTGGATAATGATGGTGTCGTTACTGAACCTGTAACCTTAGATGTTTCTGCCAATACAACATATACTGTTTTGGTTGTTGGACGTGGTACAGATGAGATGCCTGCTGAATTGCTTATTTTTGAAAATGTAGAAAATATTGCAACGGTTCAATTTATCCATGAAGGTAGTTCAACATTAGATATTTGGTATCGTCCTGCCGATGAAGCCTTACTTGAAGGCTTTGAAGCAGGGTCAACATCACAAGAAATTGAATTATCCTCACGCGCAGTGACTTTCATTAGTTATTTATCAGGTGAAGCACCAACAGGACAAGAACAAGGTTCAGAAGCCTTGCAATTGCTGCCATATCATAGCTATGTCATCACAATTACGGATGATAATATGCAATTATCAGAAGAACTGCTTTTGCCACTTGTTACAGATGAAGATATGGCTGATGACAACAATACGCAAGATGATGAAACCGAAGACTAAAGCATATTTTAGCTAGTATGAATAGGAGCGTGCAATTATGCCGCTCCTATTTTGGTTTATGCTAATCCCACTCGCGCTCATCAACAATCGTACGCGCCTTGCTATCAAGTTCATCAACAAAGATAACCTCATCAATGCGTAAGCGTGCTGCATTTTGTGCCAAGGCTTTAAGCTGCTCTGCAATTTGACCTGCTTCTGCACCGTCTTTTAGCTTGAGCTTAATCGTCACAACATCCTTATTATCAGGACGTGTGATGATTGCTTGTAATTGTTCAATCTGTGGAAAAGCCATCTTAGCAGCGCCAAGTTGGTTTGGATGTAAGAACATCCCACGCACTTTGATTGCGCCACCACTGCGCCCAAATAAGCCCAATAAATTCTGGTATTTACCATCGACTAAATCAGCACTAATCGCCCCCAAATCGCCTGTACCAAAACGTATGAGGGGGTAGGCATGATTGAATGTCGTCACAACAATTTCGCCTTGTTCACCATCAGGTATAAGTTCGCCTGTCTGAGGGTCACAAATTTGCAATAACATATGATCGCCAATCACAAAACCTGTTATATCAGACCGTGTGTATCCCATAAAGCCGAGGTCAGCCGTGCCATATGCTGAGGTTGTTTTCATACCCCATTCGCCTTCAAAACGGGCTTGCTGATTGGGCGTATAAGGTTCTGCTGAAAACAAGGCTTTTTTAATCGGGAAACTATCAGCATTCATGCCCATTTCTTCCACTTTATCCAAAATGGTCATCAGATAACTAGGCTGACCCACAAAACCAGTTACCCCTAATGATACTGCCATCATAATTTGTAAATCGGTATTACCGGGTCCTGTTGGTAAAACTGTTGCCCCACATGCACGTAAGCCTTCATCAAGCAATAAACCAGCAGGCGTTAAGTGATACGCAAATGTGTTCAACACACGATCACCACGTTGGAAACCCACATATTTAAAAGCAGCTAAACGACCCTCATCATCACCTTCAGGCGGTGGTTGCGGATCAAAAATAGGACCGGGTGAAATATAGATGCGTGGTAAATCATCAGGGTCAATTGTCAAGAAGCCACCAAATGGCGGATTATTTTTGTGAATCTCGACTAGCGTATCTTTGCTTAATACTGGAATTTTTGTGAGGTCAGTTGCTGCTTGAATATCATCTGGGCTGATACCTGCATCATCGAATTGTTGTTTAATTGCTGGGGCTTTATCGTATGCGTGGGCAACTAATGCCTTCACGCGATCATCAAAATGACTCAATGAAATCTCCTTGTTTTGCTAAATTTCAAATGATTAAAAAATAAAGGCGCAACAAGTGCGCCTATTCAGCTAAAATTGATATTAACCTAGCCAACGTTTACGGCGTTTATAATGCTTGACTTCTCGATAACTCTTGCGTTCGCCCATTTGGTTTAAGCCGAGGTAAAATTCTTTAATATCTTCGTTTTCACTCAATTGGCTAGCTGGTCCATCGAGAACGATGCGTCCATTTTCCATCACATAGCCATAATCTGCCATTGCGAGGGCAACACGCGCATTCTGTTCTACAACCAACAAAGACATGCCTTCTTTTTTGTTAATATCCTTGATGATTTCAAAAATTTCTTCAACAAGCATTGGCGCGAGTCCTAATGATGGTTCATCGAGCATCAAAATTTTAGGATGTCCCATCAATGCACGCCCAATCACGAGCATTTGTGCTTCGCCACCGGATAAATAGCCACTAATGCGCCGTTGCATATCACGCAAACGAGGGAAATAATGATAAACACGCTCAATATCTGTTTTGTATTCTGCCCCTCCGTTATAGGTCATAGACCCAACCCGTAGATTTTCTTCAACGGTGAGATGGCGAAATAAGGGACGACCCTCAATGACCTGAATTACTTGATTCCGAACGATTTCTTCGGCGGTCATTTTATCAAGACGCAAATCATCACCCCATGTAATATTGCCGCGTGTAACTTCGCCCGTTTCACTCTTGAGCAACCCACTAATTGCCTTCAGGGTGGTTGATTTCCCTGCGCCATTAGGACCCAATAAGGATACAATTTGTCCGGGCGCAACCGATAACGATACACCACGCAAGACGAGAATAACACCACTATAAGTCACTTCAATATTATTAAGTGTGAGTGTCTTTTGAACAGTAACAAAATCTTTTTTAGATTGTTCAGCAATTGCCATCAAGCGATCCTTCTATGAATACTCGTGAGCCAATGAATTCGTGAAAGTTATGTAATAAAAATAAGTTCGTTTGGGATATACGATCATGACAGTGCAGTTATCAGTTAGGTGCGCCCTCATCATGGTATATCGTGTTAAAGAAATAGAGAGGCAACCTCGAAAGATTGCCTCATTGCTATAACAAATGCTATTTAGCCATCTGTCATTGGAACATCAGCACCACCCGGACGGAGGTCTGGTGTGTTGCGGAAGTCTTCGAGCGGAACAACGACAGGAATCGGAATCATTGTGCCATCACCACGATCAACCAAGAATGGAGCTTGACCATCAAGAACTGTGCCACCTTCAGCGCCAGCATAGGTCAAAACAGCCATACGGTTTGATGCAGCATCACGAATCGGATTGCCATCATCGTCGGTGAATTTTGTTGGCAGAATATTCATGGTATTGTAATCCATGTTTTGGATGATTTCATAAACGCCTGCACCTGTGACATCAGCTGCGGTTTCTGCACCAACTGCATTCGCTGCTTGAACCATAATTTCGATATAGGTATCAATCGTCAAGAAACCAATCAAGTAAGTGATATTACGGAGCGTAATTGGACGTTCGTTGAGGTCTGCTTGTTCGGTAATCACTTGAATACCGGGATTATCTGTATCTGACCACCATACAAATGGGAGTGAGCCGATAATGCCGTTAACCGATGGTAAGCCATCAGAACCGATGGATTGTAAACCAAGGAAACCAACGGATGAATCGAGCGCCCAGTTAACACCTGCAACTTGAACTTGATCGCCCAAACCGAGGTTGGTAACGGTAGCAGCAACGAGAGCAGGACCTGTTGCGAGGCTGTTGGTGTAAAGAATATTTGCACCAGCATCAACGAGATTGGTTACTGACCCACTGATGTCTGTTGCAGCAGGGGAGAACAATTCTGGTTCATCAATCACTTCTACACCGATTGATTCACAGTAAGCAATCGCTTCTGGTGTGAAGGCTGCTTCACCGAATGCACCTTGCCAGCTAAGGTAGCCAATGACAGGGCTTTCGATATTTTCTGATGCGTATTCACAGAAGTGACCAAATTGATCGACATAAAGTGGATTGGTCGCAAAAATCCAACCGGGTTCATCGGCTGTTTCACCGTATAGACCGGGGATTGACCCTGCTGAAATCAAAACAGGAATTTCATCTTCTGCAAGGGTATCACGCAGTAATTCACTATCAGGTGAGGAGTAGAGAATCAAGAGTTGTGGGTCTTCAGCAGAAACACGATCATAGATGATTTGTGTTTGTTCTTGATCGCCACCTGTATCAATGGTGGTTGCATCAGGGAGTACAATGGTTGCACCACAGATACCACCGCGTGCATTGAAGTATGCAACAGCATCATCGAAAGCAGCTACAATTGGTTGTGTGATAGCTGCATAAGCACCACTTAGATCACCAACATGCGCGAAATTGAAAACTTCACCAGTGAGGTCAACTTCACAGTCGGTACGTGCATCTGCAATGAAATCTGGGAGGACTTCATCTTGTGCTTGCGGAACTGCTGTAACCACCAACAGTAACGCCATAACGATTAATAATCCTAATTTACGCATTGGGTAAAAACCTTTCAAAATAGTGATTAAATAGACATTATTTTGTTGCTTGATTAAACGGGCTAAAAATCCCGATAAATCTATAGTTTATATTGTATCGGTATTAATAAGAATAAGGGCGGATTTTCCACGCAATTCGTAAAATCTCCCACCGATACGCGATACCACGCGGTTCTAAAATTAAGAATAACACCAAAGCCGTCCCAAATAAGAGGGGGCGCAACGCAGCGCCGATATTCACAGGCTCGATGAAAGGTAACAAAGTTGGAAGTGTTGCACTGAAAAACGGTGCAATCGTTGGAATTGCCCAAGAGTTCAACAGTTTCACAAACGATACACCGAATAATGGCGCTAATGGGAAGCCTGCACCACCAATCACCAGCATTGCCAGCAATTCAACTGAAATCGTCAATGTAAAGAAATCAGGATCAAGTGCATTGCGCTCAAAGGCTAATAAAGCCCCTGCAATCCCTGCATAAACTGAACTCAAGAAGAAGGCTTGTAACTTATACCAAAATACATTGATCCCCAGTAACTCGGCTGCCAGATCATTATCACGCACAGAAATAAAAGCGCGTCCTGTTCGGGTGCGGATGATATTCCGCGCAAATAACATTAGGAAAACGGCAAGAGGGATAATGATATAATACATAGATTCTCTGCTGGCAAAAGTAAAACCAAAGATTGCTGGCGCAGGAATCTCTTGTAATGCGAGAGGGGCATTCGTCCAAGGTTTAAGCGGATTTTCGATCAACCAAGGGATAATGAACTGGGCAGCCAGTGTTGCCATTGCCAGATAGAACCCTTTAACGCGCAATGATGGCAAGCCAAAAATCAAGCCGACTACACCTGTAAATAAACCTGCTATGGGTAACGAGATCCAAAATGG
Organism: Phototrophicaceae bacterium; assembly: GCA_049680565.1. GTDB lineage: Bacteria > Chloroflexota > Anaerolineae > Aggregatilineales > Phototrophicaceae > JAUZRW01. The sequence goes on along the minus strand of JBAUIA010000210.1, from coordinate 43,970 downwards.
AAAAGGTCCTATTGCTACGAGATCACCCGCAATCGTTATATCAAAGCCTTTAGCGAGTAATGCACCACTATACGCCCCGACTGCCATAAATGCAGCATGTCCGAGCGATATTTGCCCCGTGTAACCGACTAAGATATTCAAACCTTGGGCAGCAATGACGAAGATTGCAATACTTGAGAAAATCGAGACCCATACACTCGGAATTGCAAAGGGTAATACTTGCCCAAGAACACCATTTGCCGAAAATACAGGCACAAGCAGCAAGAGTAAAAAGCCACCATACACACGGAGTTTATCGCCTCGTGTGCGGTTTAAGGCTAAATCCTCTACATAATTTGTATCAAACACACCCGCAGGGCGGATATTATCAGCCATAAAAAATCCTTTTTTAATGCCTTATCTGCAATAAAATGTCACAGATAATCACCAGTTTATTATTTGTTTTAATAATTTACATTCATCATGATACATTGTCTTAAATACGCTCAATCCGCTTTTCGCCAAATAAACCTTCTGGGCGAATGATAAGAACCAGCATCAGCAAAACATACGGTGCCATATTCGAGGCAACATCACTGTTAAATAGCATCTTTGCCCATTCTTCAGTTAAGCCTAATAAGATGCCCCCAACTAGCGCCCCTGTGATAGATTCTAAGCCACCTAGTAACACCGCAGGGAATGCCCTCAATGCCACAAACTGCATATCAGTGGAGAGTGCATTGCTATCACTTGCGCCAACTTGTAGCACACCTGCAATCCCCGCCATGACGGCTGCAATACCCCATGTTACGGCTAAGATCACACGCACCCGTAAACCAACTGATTCTGCTAATTGCTGATCTTCTGATGTAGCACGCATCGCTAAACCAATATTGGTATAACGGAAAAATAAGAAGAACGCAGCAAATGCAATCATCGCAATAATAAATGCAAACAAGCGTGGTTGGTCAATATTGATCGGGCTACCAATTAAACCCGTTGTATCGAGTACAATCGGTGTATTAATCCGTGCTAATCCGCCAGTGAATGGGTTAGGCGCACCAAAGATCGTCAATGACTTCGGTTGTGTTCCCCAAATTAAGGTCGTTAAACCTGCAAGAATTTCTGCAAGTGCTAATGTAACCATCACAGCAGCAAAAATGGGTTGTCCGATCAGTGGACGAATTGTGAAACGTTCAATCAATAAGCCAATTAATACGGTGGCTGTTGTTGCACCAAATAAGGCATTGATCCAATTCATATCATCAAATGTGAAGCTACCAAGGCTCAAGCCACCCTCAGGACGGAAGGTCATGAGGACAGTCAATGCCAATATCGTTAGCACTGACCCAACAAAAACCCTTGGACTTTTTATGGCTGTCCATGAGGCGGTTGTGATGACCATCACCACTGTGACCGTTGCTAATAATAACGCCCCAAAGAAGGAAATATTGGACGTGGTGAAGAAAGTGAAAAATACGAAGCCACTAATCATCATCATGCCACCATGTGCGAAGTTGAAAACGCCCGATGCCTTATTAATGATGACGATACCCAGTGCAATTACAGCGTAAATCCCACCTAAGAATACGCCGTTAATGGTACTTTGGATGATGCGACTTGTTGTCTTGCTTGCAATAAGTGGCTGTAACCATAGGAAGATTAACACGGCTGCTGCAATGTAAATCATCCACTGAATGTATTTGCTGTTATCACGTAATAACTGTGCCAATGGGACTATCCTTTTTAAAAAATTGATCTATTAATTACTGCGTTGACCCGTATAGCGTGTTCTAATGGTGTGGGTTAATCAGACGCATTGTCCCTACCCAAAGTGCTATCAATGCTATTTTTAGGGACACCCAAAGGATGTCCATAATTGCTCAGTTAAAAATAAGTTTTAGACATCTGCGACTTGCAACTCTGTTTCGATGACTCCTTCGCGTCCATCACGGTATTTCACTTCTGCCCGCATCGAAACAGCTTTTGTATCACCATAAAGAGCTTCTAAAATATCGTCATATTTTTGGTAGAGTGTCCGCCGTTTGAGCTTACGAGTCCGTGTTAATTCGCCCTCATCGGCATCGAATTCTTTATGCAAAATTACAAACTTCTTCAAACGTCCATTTTCTGGCAAGGATTCGTTAACACGCTGAATATCCTTCTTGACGAGGTCATACACTTCAGGACGTTGTGATAAATCAACAAAGGTCGTAAAGGTCAAACCGCGTTTTTCCGCCCACCGCGATACATTCTCAAAATTGATAACCACAATTGCCGATACAAAATCCATATCAAAGCCACCAATGGTCATAATATCTTGGATGTAAGGGCTAAATTTCAAGCGTCCTTCAATGAATTGTGGGCTAAAACGGTGTCCGTTGGATAATTCAGTCATATCTTTTACACGTTCGAGATACACCAAATGTCCATCTTCGCGCATGTAGCCTGCATCACCTGTGTGATACCAACCTTCTTTATCAATGACTTCGGCAGTTTTATCAGGTTTACCATAATATCCTGCGAATAAACCTTCACTACGGACGAGGATTTCTTGTTCCTCAGTAATTTTAATTTCTACACCGGGGACAATGACCCCCACTGTTTCGAGTTTGACATCGCCTTGTAAATGCAATGTGCCGATGGTTTCCGTCGATGCGTATAATTGCCGTAATTCAACACCCATCGCACGGAAAAAGCGGATCACATCAGGGGATAGCATCGCACCTGCTGTCAACACATTCCGTGCATTCACTAATCCCAGTTTATCGCGCAGGGGTTCAAAAACTGTAATTTCACCAATTTGGCGCATGAATTTTAAATTTGCAGGAATCGGTTGATTATCATCTTCAAGATCAATCGCTTGGTACGCAATCGGCAAGAAAAAATCAAATAATTTACGATTGAACCATGTACTATCATTCAGACGAAAGCGTACTGTACTCGCCAAATTTTCCCACACACGGCTAGGGAATAATAAGCCAACAGGGGAGATTTCACGTAGATCAGTCTGAACCGTTTCAGGACCTTCTGGGAAGTTAACTTTGAAGCCTTCAATTAAGAAAGGTGTAAACCCGAATGCTTGCTCAGTTAACCATGCCATTGGGCTGAATGATAGCCAATTATCTTCTGGGTAGAGGGGGGCAAAACGGCGATTGAGAAAATGCCGTGCCATAATATCATAATGGGTAATCATCGCAAACTTAGGTAGGCTGGTTGTACCTGATGTCATACTGAGTACAATCGTATTTTCAGGCTCAGTCGCTGCAATTGATTTTTCAAATAAGCCTTTATTTTTCTCACGATGTGTTGCACCAAAGGCTTCAAATTCTTCAAAGCTCATTAGCCAATCATCGTCATAGCTCCACATGCCTTTATCTTCCCAGTAGATCACCTTGCGAATTTGTGGCACTTTTTCTTTAATCATCAAGGCTTTATCGACTTGTTCTTGGTCATGTGCGATGATAAAAGTCGCATTGGTTGAATGCGCCACATACACAAGATCAGGATCAGGTAGGGCATCTGCAAAAACACTACAAGTCATAGCACTTGCAGCATGAGTCGCAATTTGTGACCAATACATCTCAGGGTCATTTTCGCCGATCACTATCACTGTTTCATCAGTTTTTAAACCGAGAGCAATTAAACCGTGAAAGACATTTGATACATGATCGTAAACATCATTCCATGAATATTCTTGCCAAATGCCATAACGCTTTTTACGCATGGCAATTGCATCTTGTTGTTTTTTGACTTGCTCTAAGAAATTCTTAGAGAGGGTATTCAAAATTGGATCAGGTTTTTCGGGCATATCAGTCAAGCGAGATTGATAAACTGTCCCTGCTTTGGTATCAATAAATTCTGCGTCACCTGTGTGTAGTCGCTTTGCAAGTGTCATGGTTATACCTCTTGTCCCAGATAGGCTTGAATAACCTCATCATTGTTACGGATTTCTTCAGGTGTACCTTCACCAATCTTTTTGCCGAAATCAATAACCACAATTTTTTGGCTAATATCCATCACCAAGCCGATGTCATGCTCAATCAGCATAATCGTTGTACCTTGTTGCTCATGAATATCGAGGATAAAGCGTGCCATATCTTCTTTTTCTTCAACATTCATCCCTGCCATAGGCTCATCGAGCAACAGGAGCGTGGGTTCAAGCGCTAACGCTCGTCCTAATTCGACACGTTTACGTAAGCCGTAAGATAATGTCCCCACAACTGATTTACGAATATGTTCCATCTCTAGGAAGTCAATAATATCTTCAACAACACGGCGATGGCGGATTTCTTCTCGGCGAGCAGGACCTGCGAAGATCGCACCCGTAAGCATGTTGCTATCTTTCATGTGGATATGACGCGCTGCCATGAGATTGTCTAATACCGTTGCATTGGTATAGAGGGCAATATTTTGGAATGTACGGGAAATGCCTAATTTAGCACGGCGGTAAGGTGGCACTTCATTGATGACTTTGCCTTCAAAAACGATATTGCCTTTTTGGGGTTGGTAGAAGCCATTAATGCTATTGATGAGGCTGGTTTTACCTGCACCATTGGGTCCAATGACCGCAAATAATTCGCCATCATTAACTTTAAATCCTACATTTTGGAGGGCTTTGATACCGCCAAAACTTAAAGAAATGTCATCGACATGTAACTTGACTGCCATAATAATTCCTATCAATAAACATAATTTTATTATTCAAGGACTCAATTGTAATAATAAATGTGGAGTCACTTGCTTATAGTTTAACACAATTAAATCACTATTTAATTAATTCTACCTGAAAATAACAGAAAACAGTAATTTCTGCAATCTATTGCGAAAATACTAATGCTGATTGAGCCAATCAGTAACAAGTGCTAAGACGGCTGCTCGGTCAACTTCATTCAAAATTTCATGGCGCATCCCATCCCATAGTTTGATGGTCTTATCGGTAGAACTCACACGCTCATACATGATTTCACTGCCAGATACAGGCGTAACTTCATCTTCTTTACCGTGCATTATCAAAATAGGGAGGGTGATTTCACTGGCACGATTTTGGATTTCTTCGCCCATATCGAGTGCAAATTTAGCAATGCCTGTTTTAGTCCACCCATGATAGAACAATTCATCGGCTGCTGCTGCCCGCAACATATCAGGGTCTTTCGTGAGTGCTTCATTCCCACCGGGCGGCGAAATAGGCATATTATTGCTAATTCGATTGAGTACATTGCCGATGGTGCGTAAAATAGGCGATACAGAAGGCGCAACATCGGTTGCTGTACCCGTCACAATCAGCGCATCAATTGCCTTTGGATTAGTCAGCACAAATTGCAAACTAATCACTGACCCGAGGCTATGCCCTAACATGAAAATTTTACTATTCGGGTGATTTTGCTTGATGCGATCATAATGTTGCTTGAGGTCGTTAATGAAGCTGGTATGGCTGCTAAGATGCTGGCGCTCGCCACTACTCAGCCCATGTCCACGATTATCTTGTGAGTATACATGATACCCTGCTTGGGTCAGATGTTCTGCAACGTGTTGATACCGCCCTGAATGTTCCGATAAACCGTGTACCAAGATCACAACACGATCACTCTCACTTGTAGGTTGCCAGTAAACCGTATGAATTTTGAAGCCATCGGGGGTCATAAAATTATCAGTTTGCATACAATAATCCTAATAAATATCAAAAAACAATTCAGTAAAGTATATCGAATTTACAAGATTAATCCCAGTTGTAGCGTTTACCTAAATGCTGGAAAAGCTGTTCGTTATAAGGATTAAAATAATCTATGAGCCTATTGTAGAGATCATCTCCAATTTTATCACGAACACCCTGTGATGCCCCAGATTGATTTCGTGCTTCAAAATGAGGCGGTTGCCAATCGGGTAACTCTAAAAATTGTAAAACCTCTTGATACACATCCGCCGTATTCTCAAATAATGCTTCTGCTTGGTGTAGCAAAATTTTCTCTTTAGGAAAAACAGCAAACCAGCGTGCCAGTTGCTCCCAATAATATCCGCGTGCAAGATAAGAAAATGATTTTACAGTGTCATGCTGTATCTGATCTTGTTCGATTGCTACAACATCTGCAAAACTTAGTGACTTATTAATACGACCAAAACGTAAATCCATTGTATAGTGCGAATACGCACGGTGAATTGGATGGCGCAAGAGGGCGATAATTTGCATCTCGGGATAATTTGCTGCAATACGTGCAGGTGTTTCTTGCGAGAAGATATAATTTGGCGATGCTTCAAATACAATATCAAAATCGGTGGTCTTTAATGGAAAGTGTCCATGATACCAACTGAGTCCTCTATGATAATTATCATTGAAAAAACTGACTTCTTTTTTTAGAGAACCACCCACATTAGGATGTTGCTGTAGATAATCATAGAGCGATGTTGTGCCTGCTTTTTGTGCGCCAATAATTAACATATTCGGATGATGCCGTAATGGGGCGGTGAGCCTGCGTGCTTCCAGAACAAGTTTACGACGGGCGCGATACAGAAATTTTTCCATATTAGAATACATTAACCGAATGATAGTGGCACATCAAGGCGTAACCATGTGCGACCAATGCGGAATAAAATCCCCGGGCGTAAATTGACCCGCTCCGTGATCGGATCAGGGTCTTTTTCTACAAAGCTACCATTGCGACTATTGCTATCTTCCAACCAAAACGATAACAATGCTGGCAAGGATGATTCACTCTCCGTAATCGGATCAGATACACATCCCAAACGGGCGTGCAAACGGGATACTTGATTATCAAACCCTAAGTGAATATCGCATGTATCGCGTCTACCAATGGTAATGATGCGTTGCTCATTGGGTTTAGGTTGCTCAAATGTCAATGTTTTGCCATCAAGCGGACCACTCATAAAGGTTACAGATATTTCACCGCGTCGGTTCATTCCCCTAGTTCCTCATTGATTTTATTCAGTAATGCGCGTGATGGTTCATGCTTACTATCAAGCTCTAATGCTTTTTCGAGCAAGCGTTTGGCTTCTAGTAATGTATCTCGATCAGGCACACCATGTTTTTGATCGGCTAGAATATGAGCAAGACGATACAGTGTTTCGGCATAATTATGTAAAAACCAAGGATCAGTATCATCATATGTCACTGCTTGACGGAAGCATTCTAGCGCGTTGGTATGATCTTCCAGTGCAGTGTAACACATGCCTTTACCATTCCATGCCCAAGCATAGCGCGGATCATAGATGACAGCCCGATTATAACTTTCAATCGCTTGTTCATATTTTTCCAAGCGCCGTAACACTTGTCCGTGCCGTGCCCATATTGTCGGATGTTCTGGATTTTTATCAAGGGCGCGTTCAATAACTGCTAATGCGTCCTCTCTACGTCCGATTGTTAGCAAGGTGGTCATCAAATTGATGTGATACCAAATAATCTGTGGGGCATGTTCAACAGCTTTTTCATATGCAGTAATGGCTTCATCCATATGCCCCATTGAACGCAAGGTCAATCCGAGACCATTCCATGCCCACGCAAAATCAGGCATAATATCGACTGATTTTTGATACGCGCGAATCGCATCATCAAGTTGCCCTAATCCTCGCAGGGATTGCCCAATTTTTGACCAACTTTCAGCATGTTGTGGATTCAATGCTAAGGCTTCATCTAATGCTTCCAGAGCAAGATCAAACTGATTTTGTACGATCAATTCTTCTGCATAATTATACCAATACCACACATCATTTGCATCGAGTTCAACAGCACGACGGAAATTATCAATTGCCTCATCGTGTTTCCCTAACAAGCTCAAAGTCAGACCACGTCCACTCCATGCCCACGCATAGAGATCATCAATCTCGACAGCATGGGTATAACTATTGAGCGCTTCTTGTAATCGGCTCATTTTTCGTAAAACTTGTCCGTGCTTTGCCCATAAATAGGGCGCTCGATTATTGATTTTGATGGCTTCTTCTAGTAGCGCCAATGCCTCAACTAAATTATCTTGTAGCAAATATACATCGGCTTGCTTGTAGAGATAAGGTGTGCGATTTGTTGAATAGCGTGCGGCACGATCATAGGCTTTGATCGCATCCGCATAACGGTTCATCGCCTCTAATGTCATACCGCTTTCATTCCATGCGTGGGCATAACTGCGATCAATCGCAATTGCGCGTTCGGCTGCTTCGAGTGATGCTTCATGATTACCCAGATCACGATGAATGGTACTCATCAGCACCCAACTATTGATGTAATCGGGTTGTACTTCAACCGCTTGATTCAGTATTGTCAGCGCTTCATCATAGCGTGTCATTAAGTACAAGGCATTCCCTTGATTATGCCAATACCATGCACTTTTGGGTTTAATTTCAGTTGCGCGTTGATACGCATCTAAGGCTTCTTCGTAGCGCTCAAGATGCTCTAACACCAAACCTTTACCATTGATCGCCCACGCATAATTAGGATCAAGCGCAATCGCTTTATTATAGGCATCAAGCGCATCTTCCATGCGATTAATCTTACGATGAACTTGCCCCAATTTACCCCATCCGTACGCAAAAGTCGGGTCTAAGCGCGTGATTTCTTCCGCAGGATTTAAGGCTTCAAGATAATTTTCTATATCAACCAAGGTTTCAGCAAGATTATACCAATTCCAAATACCATCAGGTTGATGCCGAATTGCTCGCCGAAAAGCTAAAATCGCCTCTTCTAAACGGTTCATGGCACGCAAGGTTAAGCCATAGCCATTATGCGCCCAACCATAATCAGATTGAATGCTGGTTGCCTTCTCATAGGCTTTGAGTGATTCACGTAATTTATTTTGGATACGATAAATTTGCCCTAATTTAGCATGACTATTGAAGTGATTTGGATCAATTGCTAGTGCGCGGTTAATCATCACAATGGCTTCATCATAACGCCCCAATTCCTTCAATGCGCCACCTCGGTTGAACCAATACCAAACATAGCTAGGTTCATAAATCGTTGCTTGCTTAAAATGCTCAAGCGATTCTTCATGACGCTTGAGGCGCTCTAGCACGATGCCTTTGCCATTCCATGACCACGCATCATCGGGGCGGATTTCTAAGGCTTTATCATAACACGCTAAAGCATCATCATAACGTTCTAATAGACGTAGTGTGCGCCCTTTACGCCCCCATGCCCACCCATAATCGGACTGCATATCAATGGCTTCATCATACGCAACGAGGGCATCTTCATAACGTCCTAATTCTGTTAGTGAATACCCTTTGTTGACCAATTCACGTACTTCAAGCCGTGTATTGGCATATTCCAAAAGAGGTGTTTCGCCAAATTCTTCTGCATACACTTCCACAATTGCATCAACAACCGCATCCCATGTTTGCAAACGATGTTGTCGTTCTTTTTCGAGACAGCGTAACGTTAATGCTTGGATGGAAGTCGGTAAGTAAAATGGTGTTTCATGTGGGAAACGTGGCTCAACTGTTAGATGAGCATCGCGCCATGCTTTAACGCCATGTGCTACAAAGGGGTGTCGCCCGCAGAGCATCTCATATAAAACGATACCAAAGCTATATATATCGGCACGCATATCAACATCCCGCGAGCGAATTTGCTCAGGTGACATATAAGGCGGTGTTCCGACAACGGCATCAAGTTGTGTCAAACGATCATTTTGAGGTGTACTCTCTTGATGCGTTACAAAGTCATTGGTTTCTGTTGATTTGTCTTGCTCAACGGAACGCACCAATCCGAAGTCAGTAATTTTAGCAATCGCTTCATGCGTGACCATGATATTACCCGGTTTAAGATCACGATGAACTAATCCGGGCGATTTCTGCTGGGCGTGTTGCATCCCAAGCGCGATATGCAATGCGAATTTCATGACTTGTTCTAGCGTTAATCGCTTGGAATCAATCCAGCTTCGCAAATCTGCCCCCATCGTTTCCATCCCACTAATATGCTCAAGGATGATATGAGGTCGTCCGATAATATTGCGGACGAGACGCGCTTGTACAATATGCGGATGCTTATCGAGCGTAATCCAAGTAGCAGCTTCTTGGTCAAAGCGTGCCACTGCTTTTTCATTATCTAAGAAGCGTTTTTGGAAGGATTTAATCGCAACAGGTTCACGGTAATCATGGTCATAGCATAAGTAAACAACACCCATACCCCCTAGCTTAACATCAACCACTTCATAGCGATTTTCAATCATATCGCGCACATCAAATTCGTGTTGTGATACAGATGTCTTGCTGATTATGTTGACATCATCTTTATCATCTGCGTGCTGCTCAACATTATCATCTGTGAAGTGTATTTGTTCACTGATACCTGCACGGGTTTCGCTATCTAAATTATAGTCTTCTTGTACTTCGCGTGATTGATAAATACTCGCATTTGAATCAGGATCAACAGTACGAGTAGCATCGCTCATTATGTCAGAATCCATGACCTCTGCGCGTGTAATGGGTTCATCGTCAATGCGATTCCCGTATAAGGTCTGACTATCATCGCCTGTAACTGTTTCATAAGAACGCATCACTTGATTAATGGTATTTGGTTGGTTTGATGGGGAAGGTAGGTCATCATCGTCGCTTGCCATCACCCACAAGGCAACGGCTGCATTGCGTTGTGATGGATAAATTAAAGCAATATGGCTGACCCAATCAACGAACGCATCAACAGCGTGTTGTACCATCTGTTTATCAAAACCGACTTCGGCGTATCTTGCTGCTTGTTGATATGCCATCATCACTTTGCCGATATAGATCATATCGAAGCGCTGGCTAATCAAACTGAACATCGCGCAAAGATCACCAATGGCAATGTAATAATCTAATTTAGCACGATCTTCCATGCGTAATGCCAGCTTACCTAATTCACGAATAGCAAGCTGCGGATCAGTCGCAAATGGATCAACCCAATCATTTGGATGAGGTTGACTCAGTAACACTAATTTTTCATCTTCTGGCATTTCTGGCGGGCGACGATTATTTTGTGGAGCATCCATAGTAGCGTTTTAACCCTGCAACCTAATCATAACAAAATTCAAGCAAGAGTATAACGCATCCTGAATTATTCGACACTTCATAAACGTTTTTGTTATATTTTTGGGAATATTGTACTATTATTGTTACTTTTAGGAGTGAGGATTCATTCATAATTTTGGCAAGCAAACGAAAAAGCGAGCATCATATTACAGATACTCGCTTGATTAAAACTTATCATTAAAGAGTGCTTACTAATCAACCTCATCTTGTTTGGTGAAATCAAGCCCGCCATCGCCATCGGCAACGACGATAATGGTATCACCCGGTTGGAATACATCTTCAACTAAGCGCATACTCAATGGACGTGTGATTAAGCGTTCAATTGCGCGACGTAATGGACGTGCGCCATTGACAGGGTCATAGCCTTCTTTGAGCAATACATTGCCTGCTTCTTCTGATATTTCAAGGATAAGGCGTTGCTCGCGTAAGCGTAGACGAATATCTTCTAATTGAATTTCCATAATATCAGCCAGAACCTCACGGCTCAACTGATTGAAGGTCACAACTTCATCAATACGATTCAGGAACTCAATACGGAAATATTGCTTGAGATAAGGAGTGAAGTCGGCTTGTGCGTCATCCTCGCTTGAACTCCCAAAACCGAGAGACTTAGAACTTTCCTGCGTACCGATGTTACTCGTCATAATAAAGACGGCATGACGGGCATCCACAACGCGACCATGAGCATCACTGACGCGCCCTTCATCGAAAATTTGTAAGAAAATATCAAAGACTTCAGGCGCTGCTTTTTCGATTTCATCAAGTAGAACCACGCTATAAGGGCGACGACGTAAACCATCGGTTAATTGTCCGCCACGATTACTCTCTTTATAGCCCGGTGGTGACCCAATCAAGCGTGCAACTGTGTGTGAATCGTGAAATTCGCTCATATCAAGACGTAAAATTGCATCTTCCGTGCCAAATAAATATTCTGCGAGGGCGCGTGCTAATTCTGTTTTACCAACTCCTGATGTCCCTAAAAACAAGAAAACACCAATCGGACGATTCGGATCATTCAAGCCAGCGCGTGCTGTACGAATAGCATCAGCGACCATATTAACAGCGCGATCTTGACCAATTACCCGTTTACGCAATAAATCTTCGAGATTTGCAAGACGCTTTTTCTCATCTTTCGTCAATTCAGTTATCGGAATCCCTGTCCATTCGCTGAGAACGGCAGCCACATCCGATACACGCACATCACGATCTTGATCTTCTGCTTCTAAATCAGGATAAATTGTGCGAATCGTCACACGCGTACAGGCTTCATCGAGTAAATCGAGTGCTTTATCAGGCAAGCGCCGATCCGTCATATAGCGCACAGATAATTTAACCGAAGCCTCAATGGTCTCATCTGTTATCATCACCTGATGATGTTCTTCCAGTCGTTTACGTTGCCCTTTAAGGATTTGCACCGCCGATGATTCTTCGGGTTCTTCGACATCAATTGTACGGAAACGCCGATCAAGCGCAGGGTCTTGGGCAATTGCGCGTCGATATTCTTCATGTGTCGTTGCGCCAATACACATAATTTCGCCACGCGCTAAGGCTGGCTTGAGGATATTAGCAGCATCAAGGTTGCTATCAATGGTATCACCAGCGCCGACAATCGTATGGATTTCATCAATGAACAAGATGACATTTTCAGCACGTCTGATTTCGTCAAGGATACCAATTAAGCGTTCCTCAAATTGACCCCGTAAACTTGTTCCTGCAACCAATGTGCCAATTTCAATTTGGACAATCCGACGATTTAATAAAGAGGTTGGGGCTGTCTTTTGATGGATAGCATACGCTAAACCTTCAACAATAGCAGTTTTACCGACACCTGCATCCCCTAATAAAAGCGGATTATTTTTCTTGCTCCGTGATAAGGTGCGTGCAACCGCACGGATTTCTTTTGTACGGGCAACGGCTTCATGGATATTGCCATCCATTGCCTGCGCGGTCAGGTCGCGTCCATAGCGATCTAATAGGGGAGTCATCGGCAATTTTTCGTCAGCAAACCTTGGGCGATTTGTTGATAGAATGTCTGAATCTGAAAAATCAAGCAGATCATCACTATCTGCCCAGAAATCGTCAAAACTATCCTCTGAGCTATCTACAAAATCGACATCAAATACATCTTGCTGTTCAGTAATCAGGCGTTGTAACCATAAATTGAGATCAAAGCCCATATCGACTAATTTACGCACAGGCACACCTTCGCCCTCTTGCAGCAATGCCATCAACATATGCGATTCTTCAACTTCAGGCTTTTTTTCTTGTTCAGCAAGGAAGATCGCCAAAGATAACACCATCGCAGTACGAGGTGTTAAAGGCATTACATCACCTAGGGGGTCTTCACCCGTGCCAATTTCGCGCCGAATCTCATTGCGAACTTGGCGTGGATCAAACCCTGCACGTTTTAATAATTGGCTCGTTGCGCCATTGTTGCGCGTCGCACCGATAAATAAATGTTCAGTGCCAATGTAATTATGTCCTAAGCGCCGTGCTTCATCGGCAGATTGGCTCAAGATGCTGGTACATTTGTTACGAATTTCTTTTTCTGGTATATCGGGCGATGGTGTCACAATGTTTCGCTCGCAGTTTTAATGGTTGAATGTTTGCATTTAGTATAACGCAAATTATCTTGTGTGCTGATTGTCAATTGGTTTGTATTTTTGTTACAGAATTGATATATACAGTAACTTACGCTCATCCTGACATCACAAAACTGTTTATCTATCGTTTTTAGGATGTTCTACGGATGATTTACACCGCCTTATTCTAGGGTCTAAAGCCAATTTTGGATCAATTTCCATAATCTACAGACATTATGTTTCATATTTGAATTTGAACGGTATAATGAGGACGATTAACTCACTCACCTATTTTAGTTTGGATACTTCAATGTCAATGACCGATCCGCTTATCGGAAAAAAATTAGGCGATTACAATATCGAGGGCGTACTCGGTACAGGGGGGATGGCGCGTGTATATCGCGGTTATGACGATAATTTAGATCGTTATGCTGCTATCAAAGTCATTGAACCGCAATTAATCGCTAGTACAGAAGAAGATGAATATCGAGAGCGGTTTTTACGAGAAGCACGCGCGATTGCACGGCTTAATCATCCGAATATCGTTAGCATTTATCAATTTAATCAAATTGGTACACTCTATTATATTGCGATGGAATATGCCAAAGGCGATAATCTGCGTGATATTCTGAAAGGCTATATTCGGCAAGGGTTGATTATGCCCACCGCAGAATTAATGGCGGTACTAAGCGATATTGCGAATGCTCTTGATTATGCACATTCGCAAAATATTATTCATCGTGATATTAAGCCCTCTAATATTATTGTGACACAGCAACAAGGGGCTGTCCTGACGGATTTTGGTCTCGCACTCAATGCAACCGAAGGTACAATTGGCAATACATTTGGTAGTGTTCATTATATTGCCCCTGAACAAGCTATATCATCTGCAAACTCTGTCCCACAAAGCGATCAATATTCATTAGGGATTGTGGCATATGAATTATTAACAGGGCGTGTTCCATTTGATGATGCGAGTGCAATGAGTATTGCGCTTAAGCATATTAGTGACCCACCACCACCACCAACAGAACTCAATCCGAATATCCCAGCAGAAGTTGAGCAAGTTTTGATGCGTGCGCTGGATAAAGATCCTAATAAACGCTTCCCGACAGCAAAAGAATTTGTAGCTGCAATGGAACTGGCGTTTAATATGGTTGATAATGCTGATATTGAAGCACCTGAAACATTAACAGAAGCACTCGGCGCACCTCCTGAAACCAAAGCATTTCCACCTACTGATTCCAGTATGCCCAGAATTTCGGAAGCATCGCGCCCAAATGCCTTAGCCCTCAATCCAGCACGGAATCGCTCAACCTTATTGGGGATTGCTGCAATTATAATTGTAGCGCTATTGGGTGGTAGCTATATATTGTTTAATAATTTTGCGAGTCAAAATCTACAATCAACGGAAACAGCCGTTGCCTTAGTTGATTTTGATAATCAAACAGCCACGCAAGACCAAGCGATTGTTTTATCGGTTGCATCGACTGGCACAGCGATGATTGCAGAAACACAAGTTGTGGCGACACGCTTTGCTGATGCGACTGCAAGTACCAGCTTTACAATGGGGATGACCGCCTCAGTAGAGGCGAATCTTACGCAAGAGGCTGATACCATTGCAATCGCACAAGCGCAAACAGATGAACCAACCCATACAGCGACATCATTACCGACAGCGACCCATACCGCAACGCTGATGCCAACTGTAACCCATACTGCGACATCCTTACCAACAGCAACCAGCACGGCAACTGAAGGTTCAACAGCAACCAATACACCGCGACCAACACTAACATCAACCCCTGAATTTTTCATATCTGATGAAGCAGATGGTCGTCAGATTTTGTTGCGTTATGATGGGCGCAGTTTGATTATTAGTAACCGCGATACCGAGCAACAACTTGATCTGGGTGATTTGCAATTTGTATTATTTGCGCCTGATGAAGAGGGTGTTATCCAACGCCAAGAGACCTTCATTATTGATGGGTCTAATCTCGAAGCACGCGCTAGAAATATGATTCCAGAACGCTGCTTACAAATCCTTGATAATACAGAATATAGTGGTTTACCTAACAATAATACCTTAGCAGATGGTCTATGTGATGCGCGTCCATTTTGGGTATCAACCCCTAGAGCTTTCTGGATTAGTGATAGCTCGTTAGCCTATTTTGAAGTGCGTTTAGGACCCGTCGATGTCATTGGTGTTTGCGAACGCCAAATTCCACAAACACGCACTGAAAAACGCTGTGCGCTTGATATAGATGTCCTACCCTAATCTTTTCTAAGTCGCTGTTTGCTAAAAATGTCAGGACGCATCATTTGATGTGTCCTTTTTAGTTATGGCGCAAGGGTTGCTGTTGCAATACGCGATGTAGGATCAAGGTATTGCGGTGGAATCAAGAATAAAAGTGCAATCAAAAGTCCGATAATGATGACCGCAATCACAATGCGACGCAACGATATACTCCCACGTGATACCGATACCGTATCATCTATACGTGCTTGTTCAAGTAACCACTGCTGCATTAATGTCATTGTGAGGGCAATGCCTTCACCTTGCTGATGCCGCACAATATCTTGATAATCTAAGCCGCGTAATGCTGCATTAATTGCCACAATATCAAGTAAATAATCCGTCTCTATTAGCCATGCTTCAATGCGTTTAGGGGTGACATCTTTAATGGGATCATCATAGATGAGGCTCGCAATTGCTGTTAATACGAGACGTTCATCGCGTGTGAGTTTGAGCCATAATTGACGAAAATCATCTTGGCTTGCAGCAACCATTAAGGATTTGGATTTTTCAAATGCTTCTTTATCACCATGTGCTGCCCATTGTGATTGTAAAATCTGCCCATAGCGTGTTAATAAGCGCGGATGTCCACCTGTTGCAGCAAAAATAGAGCGTAAAATTGTTTCGTTTGCGCCTGCTGCATAATGTTTAATCAGGGTTGCGCTATCATCGTATGATAAACGCGGTAATCGCTCGGCACTCACAGGATTAATAAGTGGGTCTAATTCGGGGATACGCGCTTCATGTTGCGTGCTAATCATCAGTACCATTGCAAATTGATGATTATCTTTGAGGACATCATGCCAATAAGAAAGGATACTCGTATCGAATGTTAGCAAGTATTCGGCATCATCTAGTAACCAGATAATGCGCCGATGCGGACGAATGATGCTAATGATTTCTGGTAGATAAATATCTTTGAACCACTGCATCAGCGAAAACGACTCATCCGTATCAAAAATGGGAATA
Source organism: Phototrophicaceae bacterium (assembly GCA_049680565.1). GTDB lineage: Bacteria > Chloroflexota > Anaerolineae > Aggregatilineales > Phototrophicaceae > JAUZRW01. The sequence continues at coordinate 27,131 of JBAUIA010000210.1, read as the reverse complement.
CGGCTCACGCTAAAACTTGCATCTTCAAGTATGGTATTGATACCATCAATCAGTGCTTGTAATAAGGTGTCGTGCGTTAAAAATTGTTGATCGGCTAAAGGTGTTAGAATGGATAGAAACGGATCATCAAATATCGTTGAGAAATGTTGTAATAAAATACTCTTACCCATACCATCATGCCCTGTAAAGATAATCGCATGACGATCTGATGGATCAAGAATCTTTTGCTGTAAACGGGCATAAATACTATCCCGACCAGCAACGAACACGGGTTGATTATCGCTAGCATCTGGTTGATTTATCATAAGATTGAGTGTACCGCATCATCTATAATCTGCAAGCATTCCACGCTGTATCCGAATACCGCATCGCGTTATAATGTGCCATATATTGACGCAAATCACCTAGAGGTCTAATGACACAATCGCAACAAGCCCGAACATTAGCATTAGTTGGGATGCCCGGCGCAGGTAAAACCATGTGTGCCGAGCATCTACAACAACGTGGATATTTCCAATTTCGTTTTGGGAGTATCGTCACTGATGAGGTTGAAAAGCGCGGATTAGCGATTAATCCTGCTAACGAACGCCTTGTGCGCCTTGAGTTCCGCGAAAATGAAGGCATGGATGTGATGGCAAAACGTGCTTTACCGAAACTACGAACAGCGCTAGAAACGCACCAAACCATTGTCATTGATGGCTTATATAGTTTTAGTGAATACAAGACGCTTCGTAACGAATTTCCTGATCGATTAATTGTTGTAGCAATCACTGCACCGCGCTTACTCCGTTATGAACGGCTGTCACAACGTCCGATACGCCCACTAACGGCGGAAGAAGCACAAACACGCGATTGGCAAGAGATCGAAACAATGGAAAAAGGGGGACCGATTGCCATTGCAGATTACACACTAGTCAACGATACAACATCAGATGATCTACTCGCAAAACTCGATGCGTTGTTGTTTGAACTTAATTTGCAGATTTGATTTCATCATAATGGATTCTTAGGCGCATCATCTAAGAGTGATTGTTGCTTGGTAATCATGCCACGTAATCGTGCAACCGTCATATCACTTACATCAGATATATAACTCATATCCGACATGCCCTCAATGGCTCTGAGGGCATTACGCCAATGGCGATTCGCACGCGTTTGATCTTGTCGATTCTGATAGAGATTACCTAATAACAAGCCTGCAAGTGCATGGTTTCGCTCACAATAAATCGCTGCATTCAATGATTGGATAGCATTATCTTCTTGATTTTGTTCAATATGAATCAATGCTTTGATATAGTGAGCATCTGCTAATAAGCCACTCACATCGAGCGCTGATTCAATATGAATTAAGGCTTCGTGATAGGATTGCCGATTCGCTAAAATCGCAGCTAGCAAAATATGCGCTTTCGCATGATTCGCTTGTGCCGATAAGATCAATGATAGATAGTGTTCTGCATCATGTGGATTATCTGCATGGATGGCTGCAACGGCTTTTTCGTAATGACTTGTTTCGTTATTTTCGGTTTCAATAAAGGTAGGTGTACCTATTGGACGTGTCGGATAGCTAATAGGGTTGGTTGTAGCTTGTGTCGCGCCAATTTTTTGGTAGATCGGTAATCCCGGAAACATATGTAATATCCATTGCTCATGCGATGAGCGCAATGCTTCTGCTTGTCCCATAATAAACCACCCCCCATCTGCTAATGCTTGATAGATGATTTTTTCAACTTGGATAGCATGGTCGGCACTAAGGTACATCAACATATGACGTGCAAAAATTATATCTACTTGTGTCTTAGGTATACCGCTTAGGGCATTCATCTGATTAAATGTGACCATTTGGCGAATTTCAGGCTTAATCTGCCAAAGGTCATCGACTGCGGTAAAATAACGTTGCTTAAAATAATCAGGTGTTTGCCTAAACGACCAATCACGATAGCATCCTTGCTTGGCGATTGCTATTGATCGCTGGTTAATATCAGTTGCTATTAGATTAATGTTCCATTGCGGTAAATCGGGCAAGGTTTCGTAGAGCGTTGTTGCGACTGAATAGGCTTCTTCTCCAGTGGAACAAGCTAAACACCAAATTGTTAGCTGTAAGTTGCCTTGCTGTCGCCGTTCATGGATTAAGCGCGGTAAAATCGTTTCGCGTAGAATACGAAAATGGGCTTTATCTCGCAAAAAATACGTTTCACCAATTGTTAAAGCATGAATCAGCCGTTGCCATGCTGGATGATAGTCATCAGATTGGCGTAAGGTCTGTAAATACGTCGTATGATCCTCAGCCAGTGACGCGACTAAATCAGATAAGCCAATACGCGTTAGCGTGGTCGCACTTAATCCAAGGCGTTGTTCAATGAGTGTAATGAGTTGGTGTAGCATTTGTCTTGAAAAGGTCATAGACGTATCATTAAGTCGTAGTGAATCAATCAAATAGGTATGCATGCTTATTATACCGCACAATTGTTCCATTAATAGATAGCGTTCAATGTACGATTATCCTACGCATCTACCAAACAATTTGCTTTGATTGCACGCAATTAATATTACAAATTACATTTCTATACTACAATGCAAACAACCACTGATTGTTAGGATCAACTATTTTGAAACGTTTATTGCTGTGGCTTATTTTGTTGTTATCTGTCTCAACTGTATCGGCACAGCGTGGGGTGTATTCATTACCAGAACCCTATGGCGATATTGTCATGATTAGTAGCACAATTACCCGTACAGGGGCAGGGCGCATCTTTGCGAGCAACACACTAACCGATACAGTTACATTGTTTGATTTAGACCGTAGCATCTTGGCAGAATTTGCGATTGGCAGTAATCCAAAAGGAGTCGCAATCGTACCTGATAATCGTCGCGCCCTCGCAGTGAGTGATTCCAGCCTTGCAGTCATCAATCTGGATACCAACGAACTTAGCGCAGGCTATGATATTGAAGGCTATCCTGTTGGGATTGTCAGTGACAATGAGTTTGCTTATATTTCACTCCAAGAAGCGAATGAAGTTATTGTTGTTAATTTAGAGGATGGCGCAATTACAACGCGCATTCCTACGCCAAATTCTCCATCAGGATTAGCTAAATGGGGTGATTTTCTCTATGTAACCCATTTTTGGACAGGTGAATTTAGTCTGATTTACTTACCCACTGCCCAAGTGGTGCGGACAATTCAGCCCAATCTACAAGGCTCATTGGCAGCGAGTGTCGAGATTAATCCCATTAATGGATTGGCATATTTACCACAAACGATTGCGAATACCGATGAGGATGCCACATCAGGAAATCGCATGATACCGATGCTTTACGAAATTGACCTCGCGCTGATGGCTGTGACACGCAGTATCAATTTGTCGGCTGCTGACCAAAACATCAATTTACCAATTGCCGTGCGCCAACCCAGTAACCGAAGCCGTTTATATATTGCTCAAGCAGGTAGCCAGAGTGTGACGGTGCTAAATCTGGATACAGGCGAAGCCGATGCCCATTTTGAAACAGGTAATAATCCGCGTGGAATCGTATTCAGTCGTGATTTTACCCAAGTGTATATCCAAGATAATGCCGATGCTTCTGTGTCATTATTTGATACCCTTTTTTTTGGATTAACTGACCAATTCCCATTATCGACGATGGAAATTGACCCACTAGAGCAAATTGGTACACGTTTATTTTATACCGCAACCGATACGCGTTTGAGCAATAATGGTTTGATGAGGTGTGCCAGTTGCCATTGGGCAGGGCGTTCAGATGGACGCATATGGTCGGGTACAGCAACACCAGCAGGGCAAGATTTTACAAGCCTTGACCGTGATTGGCTCAATCAACATATTGCGACCTTACAAGGTGGTACAGGTTTTGCGATTGATAGTCTTGATATGGATGCCTTAATTAGCTATCTGGAACAGTACGAATAGAACAGATGTTTAACAGGTTAATATATGCTTAAACACAGGGCAACTCATAGTTTAACCCTTGCGAAAAAATTATCGAACAACTATATTTAAGTAGATAATGATCTTAAATATTCATGTTATAAGGGATAATTCGATGACCCCTAGTGCTGCCATGCAAGAATATCTGGCAGAAGCATACCGCATCGCCTATTATCAAGGCGAGGATGACCCCTATATTTCTACGTCATCACTGGCAACTGTTTTAAAGGTCAGTGCGCCTGCCGTGACACGTATGGTACAACGCCTAAAAGAGGGGGACTTCCTAGAACATGAACCCTATCGCGGTATCAAACTCACCGAAAAAGGGGAAAAAGAAGCCCTCACCAATATTCGCAGTCATCGCCTTGTTGAACGCTTCTTAGTTGATGTGATGGGTTTTGGATGGCATGAAGTCCATGATGCTGCTGATGAATTAGGAGCAGTTGTCAGCGAGATACTTGTCCATCGCATGGCAGAAATGACAGGTCACCCGCGTCGTTGTCCACACGGAGAACCTATCCCAACCATTGATGGTTTTATGCCTCGTATCATTGATTATCCCTTATCAGATGCGAACGATGGTCAAACGTATATGATTAGTCGCGTTAACACTCACGATGAAGATAAATTGCGTTACTTTGATACACTCGGTATCAAGCCGGGTGCAAAATTCAACTTTGAGCATCGCGCCCCATTCAATGGTCCTCTACAAATTCGCCTCAACAAAGAAATGCTGCATCTAGGACATGAACTCGCTGGTGTTTTACGGGTTTGCACCGAAGAAGAATTTGCAGTCGTTTAAGGATTTTGCCACGCCACAACGCCTAATAATATCCATCCAATGATAAAAGCAGTACCACCAATGGGTGCAACCGCCCCCATAATCCGTATATCGAAGATCGATAAGATATATAAGCTGCCACTGAATAAGAAAATCCCTGCGACAAAAGCATATCCTGCATATAACAACAAGTCACTATCAATCTGTGTTGCTAGGACACCTAATCCCAATAACGCAATCGCATGAATTAAATGATAGAGTGTGCCTGTGCTGAAGGTATCCGCACGCCCATTGGCTTCTAAAATTGCCGATAACCCATGAGCGCCAAATGCACCGATCCCAACGCCTATTGCGCCAAAAAATGCTGCCAATAACAATAAAATTTGCATGCGTCGTCCTTTAATAGTCATTCTGTAAAGTCAATAACTCCCTTATTCAATTGTTTCTTCGTCATCATCTTCCTCTGTGTCATCATGAGGATCAAATTGAACGGTATTTTGATTGATAACATTCGACGCATCAAACTTGAAAATCGGTTTTGCAACATCTGTTGAATTTGCATCATCTTTCGGTTTGAGTGCGCTGGTATCCAAGTTGATTTTGATGTCCGTTAAGCCACCTGCTGCTTTTTTAGGGGCATCATCTTCGATTGGTTTATTGGCTTGACCCAGCGCACTCGTATCAAGATTGATCTTAATATCAGTCAAGTTGCTTGATGGTTTCTTGTCATCATCATCTACCTTACTGATTTCGCCGGTTTGACGCATTGAACTGGTATCTATTTTGATTTGAAGATGGGTTAAACCTTTATCAATACCATCATCAGTTGTGTCAAAAGCCATAAATTCAGGTGCTTGTGGAAATGCTGTCTTTAAATCATCTGTGTTGATCTGGATTTGTGGAGCAGTGTCCATGTCATTCGGGTGTGGGGCTGGCACATGCCCAAAGTCAATGGTTTCAAGATCACGTAAATCATCCATCGAAGGGACTTTTGTTTGCATATCATCTGCTAAGATTTGTTTTTTAACGGCATCCTTTGGCAGTAGGGCAGTAGCTGGTGCTGATGGTAACACTGCGTCAGGTAGATGAATCAATGTTTCGGGAACATCGGCATGTATATTTTGTGTGAACGGCAACCATGCCACTTGTAAGCGTGATGTTTCCATAATCTCATATTTACCATGCAAGACAAAATATACCAGCGCTACATTAGTAATCGCAAAAATGGCAATGCTGCCTTGTATTGAAGATGAGAACACCACCAGAAACCATGCACATAGCATCGCAACTAGCCCGATACCTCCCCATAAGGATTTACGTTGTGCGCCCCATACAAATATTCCCAAAACGCCAGCCCAAATACCCCATAAATGATACTCCGTAATGCTTGCATCTAAACTAAACCTTTGTAAGGTTGCACTGAGTTGGGGCACAGGGCTTAATAGCGTTGGGAATATGCCAGCATCTGCCAACTGGAACATCGTGAGCGCATCAAAGGCGAAGCCACCGATGATTAAGATTAAGCCACTCATGATGAGACCATTCGCACCCCATTTCGTCCAACGTAAGGTTGCCATCGCAAAGATGAAGGTCATAAATGCCCAGAAACTCCATGATAATTCCCAAATACGGTTAATCTGTGGCGAGTACAAAGTTAGAATACTCACTAGTGCTGTGATGACCATTACATAACCGAGTACACCTGTCATCCATGCACCACGTTCTTTATCGCTACGTGCTGCACCAATCCATTGCCACCAACTGCCTAATAATTGGGGTAAATTCATACCGAGGGCAATCACGAGTAAGAAAGGTAAAGTGAGTGTAAATACTTGCTCAGTTTGTTCAGCGCGATACCAAATCAATGGTTGTGGCGATGTCGGGATGAGGGCTGTACCTGCTGCATACTGCACATCAAAGGTTGGATTCACTAAAGGAACTGAAAAATTGTAATCGAAAAATTGAGGTGAATATATCATATAAGCAGCACTGAAACTGATAATAGCTGCTAAACCAAGACCAATCCGCCCACTTCTCGTCAGATAATACGATGCGATTAAGCCAAGCAGCAAGCTAAGACCTGCCAATACCGATACTGTATCCCAAGTGAAGGAAGGTGTTCCAACATGCGGCAATAAGAAATTGATGAAGAATCCCCACATTGCTGCTGTCCATAATAGACCGATGATGCTCCCTACGACAAATCCAATGAGAGGTATTTTGATGAAGGGTAATTGCGCTTCAAATTTGGTTAGCTGAACAGCACGCCAGCCAAATACGATACCAAGCCCTAATGTAAATAAGGTAATCAATGAAATATCAGATGACTCAGGGAAATAAAATCCACGATAAATCGCAAAAATCGCTATAAAAGTGCTTGCCGTCGTCAGCAATACCCCTTGCCATGCCTTTAAACGCAGTAATGTTGTTGCAATCAAACCAAGTGCTAAAGCAGCCCCTGCAAAGCGCATTTGATCCCATAAGACTTCAAATAAGGCTTCTTGTAAAAAGAAATAGCGATAACTTGTGAACGATAAAATCGAAATACCAAAGCCCAAAATGCCCGATACAATCAGGCGCATCCACCATGTCCAGAAACCTTGTAAGCGTTCAGAAATAACAACCGTCAGTACATAGGTGAGGCTCATCATCAAGCCGAAGATAACACCCAAGGCGACAGTATTTGTCCAACGTTGTGCGCCGAGTGAGCCAACCGTAAAGCCCCATGATCCCCAAATATGATTGCCCATTGCAATCCAGCCCATCACAAAGACTAAGGCGATATTGGCAATCAATTCAATCGGATTTTGTGTTAAACGGCGAAATGTATTGGTAATCCAAGCGTAGAAACGTGCATCAGGTTTCACAATATCTGGCAGATTCGGGGCTTCATCGCGCACAAAAGCCAATGCTTCTAATGCGCCACTGCGTTGATTTTGCTGCTCATTCGATAAATGCTCAATGGCAACCAATGAGCGAATGCGCCCAACTGTGCGTGCTGCAAATTCTGCAACATCAGGCGATTCATCGAAGGCTTGTTCGGCAATCAGGACATCCACATCATCAGAATAAGCCGATTCACGCCATTCTTGACGCGGTGCGACTTCAATACCCAATCGTGTCATAGACGTAATCAACCGTCCGCGATATTCTGTCTTAATCCGCATCTGTTGCTGCTTCATCAATTGTACGCGCGTACCGAGTACTTTGAGCGCTGCTAATTTAGCATTGTCATCCGTTTCAACTTCTAATGCTTGTGCTACCAAACGTGGAATCACGGCTGTGCCTTGTTCATCAGGCAATGTCTCTAAGCGATATAAGGCACGCATACGGGCAGGTGTATTGCCACTGCGTAAGGCATGTAAGCAGACCCAACGGCGATCATCATCATTGAGTTTGTACCACCAATACTCAAGCTCATAATCGTATTCAATTGCACCGCGCAATAACACCTGATACCCTGCCGTATCAATGCGGAGATTATGTTGCCCTGCATTCTGATAATAATCTGACATCAAGATGAAATTGGTCACACCGAGTAAAAAGCGCCCTTGACCACTTTGCCAGTCGTAGCGTGCGCGTGTATATATATCAATCGCTTCTAATAAATCAGCATCGGGAATATCATCGCCATAAACTTCAGTGAGCATATCGTAAGGGTTGATATGAATATCGTAGGGATCATCTAAGGCATTCCCTGTAATTGCGACCCCCGTTGGTTGTAAGATATTACGGAATTGATCCATAATTTCCATATGCGTCTTAGGGCGAAATTTAGGATCAGCCGTTGTGCCAAGGCGTAATAAGTCGGTGAGGTCAGGCGGCAAATATCCAATTTGATCTTCCAAATTTGGCAAGCCTACATCGCGTTGTAATTGCGACATGGATAAAGGTATATTGCCATCAAAGGGTAAGCTGCCTGTGAGCATGTGATAGAGCATAATGCAGAAACTATAAATATCGGCATGATGGTCAATCGTATCCGACATCATTTGCTCAGGAGCCATATAGAGTAGCGTACCACTGCCCGGATTGCGCGCGCGTCCTTCAGGGTCGAGAACAGTCGCCAAGCCAAAATCCGCCAGATAAGGCGCACCTGAACTATCGAGCAAAATATTAGGGGGTTTTAAATCAAGATGGATAACATTATTAGAATGGGCATAATCTAACGCTTGCCCAATGGCATCACCCATTCGTAGCACATCTTGGGGATCCATTGCGCCATCACGTAATAAATCTTCTAATGAGCCACCTGTTACATAGCGCATCACGATATAAAGATTATTTTCATACTCCCCAAAATCGTAAATTGGCAAAATATGAGGATGTTCCATCTGTGCGATGGTATGCGCTTCGCGTTTAAATAATTCAACAGGATCAAGGTCTTTGCTCAATCCAGAAACAATCGTTTTGATCGCAACCATGCGCCGTAAACGGGTATCACGCGCTGACCAAACATCAGCCATGCCACCACGACCAATATGCTCGATAATCTTATATTGCTCGTTAACTAATGCACCAACATCCATACCCTACAGCCCTTGCTTACCTGTTTCAATTACTATCGTGTTCGTAGCACAGTACAGGTACAATTCATCACATACAAATATTTGCAATATAGCGTATGTCTATCATATGCTGTGCGCTGTTTTGATACAAGCGATAGCAATGAAATTTTTACAATGTTGGGATTTTCTCACAGTTCTATAGAGAACAAAAAAGGGCTAATCAGCCCTCAATTGATTTAAGAAGCGTTGTCTATGCCGCGTATATTATCCTAAAGTTGCCGATACAATGTAGCCACTACGCTTTTTTGTACGCTTTTCTGCGTCGATATTGAGTGCATCCCAACGCTCAGGATGTTCTAGCAATAAGTAGCTGATATGGTTTACCGTCACGCTATAATCAGATAACTCGTCTTCATAAATGCCCCAGTGCATTGGCGCATTAATCTGTGAAAAATCACCATTAGCGTGTTCGATATAATCAGGATTCACAACATCAAATATAAAAGATGCGCCTGCATACTGTTCCGATAATGTATCTAAAAGATGTTTGACATTATCTTCTTCAAGGAACATTAAAGCGCCTTCAGCAATAAATAATGTATTCTTTGGATCAACATCGGGCAATAAATTAAGCCAGTCGGTATTGCTCATGTCAGAATCAATAAACCAATGCGCATCAACATCTGAATCAATTTTACGGCGTGCAACAATTGCATCGCCTAAATCAAGTTCAATCCATTGTGTTTTATCTTGACCAATGCGGAAGTAACGTGTCGAAAAACCGGCACCAAGTTCGACAATCAGAGGCTGATCGTGACTATCAATAAATGCTGATACAGCATCATCGATTAAACGGCTACGAATCACCGTCGCTAATTGAAAAGTTGGGTTATACCAGTCATCTAATGGCTTGACTTCTGGCATGAACTGATACCAATCCGCCGACCAAGGATCATCTAATAACGGGGCTGTTTCTAATTGTTCATCAGCACGCGCACGTAAGGTCAAAATGAGGGTGCGGACTGCACCATCAAGCCGTAAATTAATCATTGAGTTTGCTCCTTCATTGAGGTTAATCTCGGACTTCATCATACCATGATTTTTGAAGGGGCTTTTTTGAGGGATTATTGCTATAAAATAGCGGGTAACTTATTTGTTGAATAAGCTACCCTGAATATTTGTTTTTTTAGCGCTGATCGTGGTATTCTTTGCGACGTTGATTTAAATCAGCGACAATACCTTGACGATCTTTTTGCCATGCCTTCTTGAAATCGTCGCTATAGCCTTTAAATAACCAAGGCGCACGCGCTGCAATCGCTTCTAACATTGCCATCACATCTTTTTCTTTAGCGTTAATCGTCATCTGATAGCCTGTGACATCGTAAACATGGGCTTGATATGTTTTCGTATTATAGCGACCCCGTTGGATAAATTTATATGCCCAAGCGAGTGCATCATAAGGGATCACATCGAATGTGTTGCCATTATCATTGATGACATAATTGCGCGTAAATTTAAGTTTGCCGATTTTATCCGCGCCTGTGTTGAGTTCGTTGTTAATATTGGTCATCAAGTCATTGACATTACCAAAGCGTGATAATTTCTTTAAAATAGGATGCTTGTAAGGGTCATTAGTGCGCTTAATCCCAACAAAAACACCCCAAATAGACGCGAGTGCTAGCAAAATAAGTGCAACCGTACCACCAATATACCAACCCATTTCATCACCCGTGGTATCCAGTACGAATGGCAAAAAGTCGATATTCATTTCATCGGCTGCTAACTCATACACTTCTCTAGTAACACTGCCTGTCAGGAATGTCAGAGGTTCTAGGTTGCCGACATAATCTTCTTCGCGTGTGTTGATTTCGTCAGGTGTGCGAACAAACAACCATTGATCTTTACCAATTTCGAGTGCGCCAAAATAAGCATCAATGCGAACGCGTATGCCATTTTCAGTAATTTCTTCGTAATAATAGGTGTCGTCCATATCCTCGCCTGATACAGCCCGATTGTAGAGTCGTTCAGACCCATTGAGCATCAATACATCTGTTGATGAAATTTCTACAGGGTCAGATAAATGTGCCACCCAATACGGTACGCTAAATAAAAACGCACCTGCGCCTACAATCAGTAAACCAATCATACCTAATATGAGTGTCATTCGATTTGAGCGCTTAACTTTCTTCATGACAGGATTATCAATTGTCATCGTAATGAATCCTCTAGTTACAGAATAAGTGATAATTCATTGTAAGTGTTGGACTCAATTATCGCTGTAAAAGAGTGTAAAAATTTTAGATTTTCCCCCAACCACCGCCACCGGGGGTTTCTATCGTAATGCGATCTCCTGCATGGACTGTCGTCGTATATTTACCGCTCACAGTTTCGTGTTTTTTACCATTTCGATTGATCTTATTGCGTCCTTTTGCACCGTCGCCACCCCCTTGGATACCATAAGGCGCACGATTCCGCCGTTCACTATTGAGGGTGATGGTTGCATCAGTTAGAAATTCGTATTCACGCACAATACCGTCACCACCGATGTGTTTTCCCTTACCACCACTGCCATCGCGCAAACTATACTGCCGAACACGCATCGGGTAAGACATTTCTAAAGATTCCACAGGCGTGTTCATCGTATTGGTCATATGGCTTTGTCGTCCTGATAAGCCATCACCTTGTGAGGATGCCCCATGTCCGCCACCAATCGTTTCATAATAGACAAATTGTTTCCCATTCTGAAAGCCCCCAACCGTAAAATTATTCATTGAACCTTGTGATGCAGCAGGGATAATCTCAGGTAAGGCTTGGGCTAATGCCCCTAGGACAACATCCACAACCCGTTGACCTGTTTCGGTATTCCCAACAGCAACCGCAGCAGGGAAATAGGGATTCAAAACTGAGCCATCAGGTGCAATCACATGAACAGGGTCAAAACAACCATGATTCACAGGAATATCATCAGTGGCTAATAAGCGCACACAATACCATGTTGCACTCCGCACAATTGCTATCACCGCATTGACATTACCAGCCACTTGAGGCGAACTGCCTTCAAAATCAACTTCCATTTGCATCCCACGTACCCGAACCGTCACACAAATGGGAATGTCTGTTTCTGTTTGACCATCGCCTTCGAGCGCATCTTCAAAATAATAGTCGCCATCAGGGATGGTCTCAATGATGGCTTCGGTCATCCGTAAGGAGTAATCCATCAAAGCGGTGGCGTGTTCCCAAGCGACTTCGACGGTATGATCTGCCATCAATTCCATCATGCGCCGTTCACCAACCCGATGCGCTGCTAATTGTGCCTCAATATCACCTGTACGTTCTTCAGGATTACGGGTGTTGGCAATAATCATCTTCATGACACCATCGTTAATCCATCCACTGAGTTTGAGCTTCACAGGCGGAATAATAATGCCTTCCTGATACAACTCGGTGCTGAGGGGCAATGACCCCGGTGACATACCACCAACATCGGCATGATGCGCCCGACTCGCAATATAAAATGCAATCCCATTCCCCGCAAAAACAGGCGATACCATCGTAATATCAGGCAAATGCGTCCCACCACGATAAGGATCATTCAAGACAATCACATCACCTTGATTAATATCTTCAAATTCTGCAATCGCATGGGCAACGGAGGCAGGCATACTCCCAAGATGCACAGGGATATGGGCTGCTTGCGCGACCATCCGTGCATCAGGATCAAATACAGCGCAACTAAAATCCAAGCGTTCCCGAATGTTGGGGCTAAAACTCGCCCGTTGGAGTGTCACGCCCATTTCTTCGGCAACACTAGCAAATAAATTTTTGAAAACTTCTAAAGAAATCGCATCGACTGGCATGGCTTAACTTTCAATAAGGCTGTTTAACTAAATCAGGGATAATAGGGAAAAAATGCTTTATATTTCGTGTATATATGGGTAAGTTCAGTTGATAGGAAGCTGCTGCAATGAGCGCATCAGTTAGATCAATGTTATGACTCAGATTAGATTTGATGAGTTGTCGAATTGCCAGTAAATCAACTAAAATGTTTGTATCTACAAGTAAATCTACCATGTAAATCGTCCACGGCGTTTTTGCCTATTTTCATTGACCCACTCTACACTATCTTGAATATCTAAATCTTCCCAACCCCCTGTGGTAATTTCACTTGCAGGTTTGACATTAGATTTTGTCAGTTCATCAATTTCATCATCTGACCAAACAGAGTCTATCGTGATTTCAACATGAACCTCACCGGGTTGCCATCCTTCAGGGATCTCAATTTCAATTTTTCCGTTTTCGGTCAAGATGCCTTTAATTTGAACCATTGTCATAAGAAATACCGATCAACTATCAACAATATCTTTATGATACCACCAAGCGATGAATCACGTATAATAGATAATGAACCTAGTAATCCATTGAGGATACCTGATGCCATTTGATTTTGCCGAACCCTTATTAATTGTGATTACGATCTCGCTCATGATTGGCGCACTCTTCTTAATTTTAGTGCCTTCAATTCCTGTAACGGCGCTCGAATGGGCGATTGCGATGATTTTTGGCGCGTTTACCGTCTTTGAACGCTTGCCTTTAGTTGCTGCTGTTCTCATCACTGTCATGATGATCTTAGGCATTTCATCGGGCTTATGGATGCCACTCTTTGGCTTAAAAGGGCGTAAGGTATCGTGTATGCAATTGGTCGCCTTTTTTATTGGGATGATTGTTGGTACACCTGTGCCGATTGTCGGTAGTTTCATCGGGGGCATGCTGGCTGTCTTTTTGCTGGAATTTGTGCGTACAGGTAAGCATGATGAGGCATTTCAAAGTAGCGAAACAGCTTTTTGGGTGGTATTAGCCAGTATGTTTGTGGAATTCTTGATGGCGATTACAGTTGTGCTAACCACCATCATCTCGATTATACTAACGGCTTAAATGAATGCTTATAGTTTTTCTAAAATGAGATTGCGATAGCCATCCACACGCACAGACCACCCTTGAGCGACATAAACCGTGCTATCGAGTTGGAAAATGAGAGCCTCTCCATTAAAGCGCATACCTGCTGCTAATAATTCACGGTCATAGAGTGCCATAATGCCCCCTAATGGTGATTTTTTATCCCCTAAATAGGCTGCATCCGCCGAAATATTTCTGGATGCTTCAGGGGTAAATTCAGGTTTTTCAATATGTCCTATTGCTTGCACGCGCATATTAACAATTTCAACAGGTTTGTCATCCATAGAGTGTCCATAGCTTTGGGCATGTGCATCATGGAAATTCGCAATAATATCTCCTTCAAATGGGATGGTTAATTCGTAGGCTTGACCTTGATAGCGCATATCCAAATAAATTTGGAAATCCATTTGCTCATCGGGTATATTTTCTCGGCGGAGGGTATCACGCGCTGTTGCCAATAATTCCGCTTGCATGGCGCGTAATTGTGCAATCATATTACGGGTTGCACGCACTAAAATAGGTAAGCTATCATCTGTTTTGACATCCGCCACCAATAGACCATATGCACATAATACACCGGGATAACGAGGGATAAGCACCCGTTCCATACCCAAGCGCTCGGCAATATCACACGCATGGAGTGCGCCTGCGCCACCAAAAGCAACCAGTGTGAAATCACGCGGATCATGTCCTCTGGCAACCGACACACGCCGTACCGCTCGATCAATATTGACATTGGCAATATCAATCACACCTTGCGCAGCCTCAACGATACTTTTATCAATAGTTTCAGCTAATTGTTTGAAGGCTTTCTCAGCAGCTTTAATATCGAGTGTGATTGCACCGCCTAAAAAGTGTTTTGCGTCCAAACGTCCTAAAATAGCATTGGCATCACTGACGGTTATTTGCTGTCCCTTGCGCCCATAGATAATAGGACCGGGGTCTGCACCAGCACTTTCAGGACCTACTCTCAGCGCACCACCTGCATCAACCCGTGCGATACTACCACCGCCAGCACCAATCGTTTCAATATCAAGTATGCGTGCGCGGAGCGGTAAACCATCAATGGTGGAATGTTGAGATATTTGGGGTTCACCGGGGCATAATGCTACATCAGTTGATGTCCCACCCATATCAAGCGTGATAATCTGGTCAAACCCTGCTAATTTTGATAAATGAAATGCCCCAATCACCCCCGCAGCAGGACCACTTAAGGCTGTGCTGATAGCATGTTCGCGTACATGCTCGGCTGCCATCACACCGCCGTCACTTTTCATGATACGTAAGGTTGATTCAGCAGGTAATGCGTCAATCAATTTTGTGATATAGCGTGCCATAACAGGGCGTACATAGGCTTCGAGTGCCGTTGTACTAGTGCGTTCATACTCACGGAATTCAGGTAAGACATCAGCCGATAATGCCACTTGCCAATTTTCTAAGAAACCACGTTCTAAGATGCGATCCTTAACTTGCTCTTCGTGCATCGGATTGACATAACTATAGAGAAAGCAAATCGCAATTGCATCTACTTTTTGTTTTTCAATCATTGTGAGGATTTTATCAAGCGCTTTGGTATCGAGGGCTTCTAAAACATTGCCCTTATAATCCAGTCGTTCTGGTACTTCAAAGCATAGATCACGCGGAATAAGAGGCTCAGGTAATGTTGGGTGTAGAGCATATAGGTCAGGGCGATTTTGTCGTCCGATAAAAAGCACATCACGGAATCCTTGTGTTGTAATCAGAGCCGTTTTAGCACCTTTGCGTTCTAAGATTGCGTTCGTTGCGACAGTTGATCCGTGTGCTACTTGACGTAGTGTTTGTAAGCCACCGGGGGTGATCGTATCCAAACCATCAAGCATGGCTACTGCTGGATTTTGGGGGGTACTCAGCAATTTGTGAATGTGCAAACGCCCATCTATACTTAAAACAAGGTCTGTGAATGTACCACCAATATCAACACCAACTAACATTAAAATACTCCTCATGTGTATTCATGAGAAGTATTATAGCGGATATTCAATAATTGGATGAGTGACTTATTGTTTTTCCATCAACCAGCGTTCAGCATGGGCTTCTTCAATGAAAAATTGCACAGATAATGGCGGATCAAATAATTCTGCCATCATATGATAAACATCTAAAATGACAGTATCGGGGCTTCGTAAATAAGCTAATGTTAATTTAGGCGCTTCTAAATCTTCGTAGCTACGATTATAGTCACTCAACACCTCAAATAGATAACGAATTGGCAAACCAACTGCGCTACGCGCATCAATCAATAGAAAGATGTGACCTTTACCATACCATTGATGGGTAATCTGCAATTGTTCGATATGATTAGCGAGCGCACGTACCGCATCACGCGAGCCTTCTACTAAGCTAAAGCGATGTTTGCTGGTTGCTAATATTTGATGCACACAAAGTGATGTATCAACTTTATCCATATTTACCAATACCTTATGACGACTTTAAACGTAACCTTAGTATACGTAAAATTTGTATAGATTAGTGTTAACGTTCATGCTTGCCCGTAGAGTCGTCCACCAAATTTATTCACCAATTCATTATCAAGATTGTCCGCATACTCTGCAATTTGCGTGATGATGAAATTAGCTTCACTGCCATCTAAACCAGCGAGAGGGCGCTCGTTAAAGACATAGACGACATCGAGATAAATCCCCAAAGACGCATTGGTCAGCGATAAGTTAAGTTCAAGCAAATATCGATATAATGGTAATAAAGTACCGATGGGTACATGCATCAAGGGTGATAAAACTTGTAAGTATTCGCGGTTCTCTTGCTGGGCAATGTAGACTTCAATCAATGCCGACCCGCGTTGAAAACTCCAACCATAGCCATTTTCTGTGTCCATCCGTGCGCGAGTTGGATCAACACTAATTGACGCTAGAATTTGTTCCACAACGGACGCGTGTTGTTGTAATGAATGATTGAGTTGTGAAGGTTGTTGTCGCCAGAACATAGTATTCTCCTATAATTGAAATCCGCAACGTAGACATTGACGATCATAAAACCCTGCTTGTGAGTTACAGTTGGGGCAAGGTCGGCTTTCATTTTCTCCGTAAAATGCTGCTAGAGTGGGTTGAGGACCGATTGCAATAGTTTCAGTATACGGATGTAGCTTGCCACATTTTTCACACCAATAGCCATTAAATGAAGGCGCACGGCTAATGATACCGCATCCATCACAATAGATGGTTTGTTGTCCTTGCAATTGCCCTTTTTCGTGCAAATATTGATTAATACATTGATAAATTTTATCAATATTCAAGCCATATAAATATTGATTGGAGCGTTGCTTATTATTGGTTAACATCCCAACAAGCAGGTTGTTGGCATCAAATATCGGATTACCACCTGCGTCTTGTAGGAAATTAATCAAAGTCGGAAACCAATGAGCTTTGACTTCATTCATACTGCGTCGTTTTGTACTCCGCATTGCTTCGCCATGATGAGCCACTACTGTAATGGGCATATCATCAGGAATCATCGGGGCTTGCGAAATATTTAATAAATGATCCAATGTTACAGGTGCTTGAATCAACACAAGGTCAACCGTCGGGAAAGCACGTACAACCTCGCCTTGGACTTGTCGTCCATCTAATAAACCAAGCACCACTTGTCGCATGCCACCGACAACATGGCGCGTTGTAGCAATTAAGCCATCGCGTGTGACAAAGAAGCCTGTACCTTTGCCACTAACACCATTCAAAATTCCTACCGTGCGCTGAACCGCTTGTAAATGTATTGTTTGAGCATATTGCGCCCCAAATTGATTGAGATTTACAGGCGGCATCCCTTGCGAGGGGGTTAAGCCTTGCACAAATTGTTGTTGCTGATTAGGTGCTTGCCAATTCTGCCCTTGATTGGGATTCACAAGTGGCATCCCTTGTGAGGGAGTCATGCCTTGTACAAATTGTTGTGGATTACTAAATGTATTGGCTTGCTGATTAGGCGTTTGCCAATTCTGGGTTGGTGTCGGATTAATTGGTGGTAAGCCTTGTGCTGGTGGTGTGGGTGCTTGCACTTGCTGTTGGGCTTGTTGCGCCCAATAAGTGAGGCGTTGCATCACATCTTGATTGGTTGGATCAATTTGGATTGCTTTTTGATATTGTGTGACCTTAAATTGAGCATCGCCATCGGTTTCTGCTAACCACAAAAATGCCTGTACACGTTCTTGCGGTGTGAGCGGGTCGTTTTTGAGTGCAATTTTCAATAAGCGCTTACCTTGTTGCATATCTTGTTGCTGTGTTGCCATAATCCCCTGTTCAAGATTTTTGGATGCCATAATCCAACCCTATCTCTATACCACGCCGATTAATCCCATTATAACGTAAAAATTCATACCCGTCGGATTGTTCTATGATATTCTGTTTAAGGTGAAGATTTTACATATATGATGGGTGAGCAGTTGAGCGAAAAAGTGTAGTGAGGGATCAATGCTTCGCAGGGGTAGGTATTTAATAATAGTCTGCATTTGCGTCACATTCGGTTCAAAACCGAATGCTACATAAAAGTGAAAACCCAATAAATGGGTTCACAAGAGTCCATTTATTGGACTTTTCTCAAAAATCTAGCCATATGTTTTGAACATATGGCGATGGACGCTGAGGATATAGTGATTTTTAGCATAATCAAAAGTAGGAGCATAAATATACCTACCCTTGAAAAGGGATCAACGAACCCTACAGATCAAAACAGTGTCTTTGAGGTTTTATAGTGAAAAATACTTTAAAATAAGATGCTTTCTTTAGCACATTATTTCTCAAATGACGTTTCACATTAATTATTCATGGGTATGACTTTTTAAGAAATACCCTCATCAATTGACAATTTTCAAGGATTTTTCCGTGACCCTTAAACGCTATTTTATCCAACCCTTAGTATTTGAATTTACAGCAACAGTGCTAGAAGCCACAATCAATGACGATGGCACAAGTAACGTTATTCTCGATCAGACCTATTTTTATCCCACAGGTGGCGGACAATCTCACGATTTAGGAACACTCGGCAACGCTACAATTGTTGATGTTCGTAAAGATGATGAAACGATTATTCATGTTATTGATGGTCAACCCATTACTGGCGATGTAAAAGGGGTCGTCGATGGAGCGTATCGTAAAGGGAATATGGCAGCCCATACAGGACAACATATCCTATCAGCAATCTGCTTAAAAGAACTCGCTGCCGATACACTCGCTGTACGCATGAATGCAACAGGCTTATCAACTGTTGATATTAGCGTAGCAGAATTATCTCAAGCACAAATTGAGCGCATAGAAGATCAGGTTAATCAAATTATTCAAGAGAATCGTCCTGTTAAATCAACTTTTGTAGCCTCTGATTCGCCACAACTCGCAAAATTACGACGCTCTGTAAAATTTGATAAAGTGACAGGGGATGTCCGCCTCGTTGATATTGAAGGCGTTGATTTATCGGCTTGTGCAGGCACACATCTACCCACAACAGGGATGCTAGGATTGCTCAAAATCCTCAAAGTGGATAATTACAAAGGTGGCTCACGTTTACACTTTGCAGCAGGGGCAGCAGCATTAGCTCAATTCAGAATGTATCACCAAACCCTAGACGCAGTCTCTAATCAGTTGTCATCAGGTATTGAGCAAGTGCTACCTCTTGTTGAAAAACTTCAATCAGAACGCACTGATCTAAACAAGCGAATTGCTGCACAAACGCAAACGTTAATTGGTTACGAGGCAAGCGACATACTCAAAGCTGCCGATACATCAATGATTAAATTACGATTCGATAACCGCGATAACAATGAATTAAAGACATTAGCTAATCATCTGACACAAGCAGATAATAAAATCGTCATCATTGCTAATCAAAATGGTTTGGATTGTACGCTGATTGTGGCAACATCTGAGGCTGTGACTACCCATGCAGGTAATACCCTCCGAGCGATTGTTGAACATTTCGGGGGACGTGGGGGTGGAC
Organism: Phototrophicaceae bacterium; assembly: GCA_049680565.1. Classification (GTDB taxonomy): domain Bacteria; phylum Chloroflexota; class Anaerolineae; order Aggregatilineales; family Phototrophicaceae; genus JAUZRW01. Next base: position 6,975 of record JBAUIA010000210.1, on the reverse strand, counting down.
GCGAAAACTATGCTCAAGGTGTCCTCAAAGACTTCAGCGATATATCCGCCTTGATGACAACTGTTGATGAAAAAAAGTAACCGTCGATAAGTTTTTATCGCGTGTAGGAGATGGACTTTATCTCATCCTGTTTGGTGGGCGCAGACAGAGCAACGTCCCTACACATCATCTACTTTACTATAAATGGCTATAGTGATTTAGAAATCTAATAATACAGAAGACCACGCATCTAAAATTAGATATGTGGTCTTCTAGCTGATTTACTGCACAATCACCCACTCGTTATCGGGGTTCATTTGCTCAGGTAATCGCACCAATTGCACCCATGTGTTACCTGTATTGAGATAAATCGTCTCACCTGTGTTGCTAACAAATGTCAATAGATCAGGGCGTGATGGACGCAACCACCGACCTTCGTAACTTACCCCATTGCGTAAAATAATTGCATCGCCTTCGGGCCAGACAGTAATTTGCTCACTCCAATGGGTGTTATCTGCATAACCACTCTCAACAATATCAGTCAGATAATGCCCTGCATAGATAATTACGACATTAGCCGCACTGACTTGTTCATCGGTGTTGGCATCAAAATGACGTTGCCCATCGGTTGTACGATAGTAACGCGCAGTTTCAGGATCATAATGCCAATCAACAACTGTTGTCGTATAGCGCACTTGGGCATAAATACCACTGCCTGTTGGATCGCCTTGTACCTCTGGATGGAATGCCATTCCTGATAAATCTTGTTGCCCGCCATTATCATCTGTATCAGCAAGTTGCCATAGTGCCTCTAAATTTGCAAAGAGATTATGCGGTACAGGCAAGGTTTCATCCCGATAAAAATAAGGCGCACCATATAGAACACCCTTATACGCACGTTCCACAAAATCGGATGGGGGTACAAAGCCCGCAGGACCAATAATGTTGGCTTCCGCAAGACATTGATCGTAATCCGTCCGAGACGCGCATAAGCCTGCTGCAACTGCTTCGCTACCATAGATACGTTTATCGACACCGATAGATGCGCCTGCAAAAGCGAGGAGGGCATCGTACATTGGGGCAAGTTCATAATCAATTAAACGCGCACTACGGATTGATCCGACAAGCTGGGGTGCATTGCTATAAAAAATCGCTGAAAAACGTGTAATGCCGACTTCTGTATAATGCTCAAAGACAATATCTGCTTGCCCGATGCCTGATTGAGGACGCACGAGAGCAGGTGAGTTCGAGATTTTGACCACAATTGGACGACGGTTCAATACTTCAAGATTATCAACTGCTAAACCTGTCAATGGGTTCATCATGACATCATAGCGACAAGGACCGATTGCACCTTCAACTTGAAAACACGGTGTTTCTGTTATTTCTGGTGTAACCTCTGCTGTGGCTTCTTGTGCGCTTGGCACCAGCGTGATACTCCCCAGCAAGAAGTAAAATAGTACTAATAAACCCCGATAACTGCCTTGAAATAGCATGAATTGTCCCTTTTTTTGCGAATTGAATCACATGAATGCTAAAATCAATTGTGTGAAAACACAATATGCTTTAGAATGTGTGAGTAGCACGTAGGATTTGCAACAAGTATTTGCATTTTAGATTGCAAATTCATTGACGGTTAATTCTCGTCACGCTATACTCAGGGTTATCTAAACAAAGTTCAAACAACCCTGAATATTTACCGTATTTGTTTGGATTCAGGGGGCGTAGATGCCACTCCAAGGTAACATCCGTGACTTTAGCACAACCCAATTGCTGAATCTTGTCAATTTAAGCCGGCGGACTGGGATGTTAACGATATTTGAAGCAATCCCAACTGGCGAACAAGATGCCATGAAGAATGAAAAGATGGCAGCAGGTGCTGAACGTGCCAAAGTCGCATTTCATAAAGGACAGCTCGTCTATGCGTCATTTGCAGAGCAAGATGATGGTCTTGTTACTGTACTGAACAAAGCAGGCAAGCTCACAGACGATCAAGCAAGAATCTTGAAAGAACGTGCGAAGAATACGTCTGATAAAGCACTCGCAATGCGTTTGATTCAGGCAAAGTATGTCTCTCAAACCGATATTGTAAGTTGTATTAAGCAACACATTTTAGATGTTGTTTATAATCTGATGACGTGGACAGAAGGTCCATTCCGTTTTGATGATGATGCTGTACCCAACAAAGATCAAATCTTAGTTCCAATTGATCTTGAAAATGTTATCATCGAAGGCTCACGTCAATTACAAAAAATGGCTGAAATCAACTTAGTCATTGATGATCTCGATATGGCGCTACGCTTTCCAGAAAATCCCAAAGAAAAATTCAAAGGGATTCATCTCAGTGTTGATGAATGGAAAGTTGTGTCTTATGTTAATCCAAAGAACACCATCCGCCAGATTATGAAAGTGCTCAATATGAGCGAGGCGGAAATCAAAAAGGTGATCTTTGCATTGCATCAAGCAGGGCTTGTCGAGCTTGTGCGTAAAGCAGCACCCGCACCCACGACCCCATCATCTCGTCGTCGGCGCAACCGAGCAGGGCAACAGCCTGATAAGAAAGTTATCAATAAGCTGATTGATAAGCTCAAGTCTATCTAAATAATTGCTGAGATAATCAGCCGTCTGTGCCTTATAATAAGGTAAAGACGTAAAAGGCTCAATCATTGAGCATCCCAGCATGTTTAAGTGGGAAATGTCTATCCGGTTATACAACATAACAAAAAAAGCGGGGCATTATGCAGACAGTAAAAATGGTTGTAACAGGACCGTTCAGTTCAGGCAAAACTGAGTTTATTAAGTCAATTTCTGAAATTGACGTTGTTTCAACTGAATCGGGTATCAGTAAAGATACAGCCGAAGCACTTGAAAAACAAAATACGACAGTCGCAATGGATTTTGGTCGTATCACTGTAGATGATGACCTTGTGCTATACCTGTTCGGTACACCGGGTCAACGTCGCTTCGATTTTATGTGGGAAATCTTAGCAGAAGGGATGCTAGGCTTTATCGTGATGGTGGACAGTGCAAAACCTGAAACCTTCCGTGAAGCAAAAAGTATTCTCGAAACCTTCCGCGCTTACGCATCAACGCCGTATGTGATTGCTGCTAATAAGCAAGATCATCCTGATGCGTGGGATCCTGATGATTTGCGGATTGCGCTTCGTCTTGAACCCGAAGTGAAATTATTACCCTGCATTGCAAAAGAGCGCGATAGCGTCCGTAATGTCTTGCTCGAATTGCTCTATACCATCTTGGAAGAGATGGAAGGCTAAGACGATACGCGTATCGCTTAGTAGCAATATCGACCATTAACCATGCAATAAGGGACGTGAAACTGTGCCTGCACTCGTAACTGAACAAGGAATTGTCCATTATGAAACTTATGGACGGGGTCGCCCTGTAATCTTATTACATGGTTGGCTTGGATCATGGGCATTATGGCGCGAAACAATTGAAGAACTTGGTAAGTATTTCCGTACCTACGCCATAGATTTCTTCGGTTTCGGTGATTCACTTGATCGCAGCACAGATTTTTCTGTTAGTAATTACGTTGATCTTGTGCATCAATTTATGGATCGCGTTGGTATTGTCAAAGCACCACTCATCGGGCATTCGATGGGTGGTTCGGTTTCATTGGGTGTCGCAGCTAAATATCCTGAAAAAGTGGTCAAAGTAGCTGTCATTGGCTCACCAATTGATGGCACTTCCCTCAATTTTTTCCTCAAAATGAGTGGCTACAAAGCCATTGCTGATCTTGTCTTTGCTGTACCGATTCTTTTGCGCTCATTCATTTTTGGGATTACGCATCTCGCAGCCAATGACGGTCCTGCATTGCATCGTATGGTGGCTGCTGATGCTGCCAAAACAACCGCCGACTCATTTTTTCAGAGTATCGGTACACTGCGTGATACCAACCTTGTGCCTGATTTGCCAAGTATGCAAATGCCAATTTTAGGCATTTACGGACGTAAAGATATTATCGTACATCCGATGCAAGGTAAGATGTTGCTCAAGAATGCACCACAAGCCAAAGAAGCATGGTTTGAAAATTCAGGGCATTTCCCTATGCGCGATGAACCTGTACTTTTCAATCGCACTATCAATGATTTCTTGCATCATGGTTAATATCATCGTGATCTTCTAACAATCAACGAACCTTCTAAACCACAATTCACGCTATAATGAATAGATAATGTTCGCATGAATCGCGCTGATTGCTTTCAGGGCGTGTAATCGTCGAAGGATGCCTGATGAATCGTTATTATATTGAAGATTTGCACCATGTTCCCCCCTTTAATCAACCTGCTAGTGAATTGACGGTTGGTGTACGTCCGCTAAAGCTACACCAAGAAGATTTATTTGCAGAATACCTCGGTGAAACACTCGAACTCAAAAATGTATTCAAAAGCAGTAAGCAACTCATTGAAGTTACTGGTGAGTCGATTGTTTATCGGGATAATCTTTGGTTTGATCGGGAATTTTTAGAATATTTTATGGCGAATGCACGCCAACAAAAGCGAGCCGTGCGTGCTGCCTTCCGCGCAGATGATCTTGCATATAAAACGTACACCTTACCGCTTGCTCATGACATCGAAAGTGATGTTGATGAACACGGTAATATGATCTATCTGCTTGATTTATGGTATTTTCCCGATGGTTATACGCGCGATGTTGCCCCTGTTGTTGTCCCCAGCGATTATCGAGAGATGGGCTTCTTTGCTGTACCGGGTTATATGACAATGGATCAAGGTGATCTAACACATTATGCACCGATGCGTGCGGTTGTCAGTATCGAAAGTTGGGTGCATCTCTATTTTGCCAGCATTATCTTTGGTACATTCGCCCGCTCTGGTCGTCTTGATAAACGCATTGATGAAAGTTTTATGACCAATGTTAAAATGCTTTGGAAAGCAATCATCGAACAACGCCAAATTTTGAGTTCGGGTGGTTCAGGTGGTTCAGGTGGTGCAGTCGAAATTGGTAGCAATTGCACCATTGATCCAACAGCCATCATCCGAGGTCCTGCCAAAATTGGTAATAATGTATCCATTGGGGCAGGGGTCATCATTGATAATTGTACGATTGGCAATAATGTCAATATTGATGCAGGTTGCATGTTGTATCAAAGCACCGTCGGTAATGGGAGCTTTTTACCATTTCGCGCTGCACTCTACCTAACAACCATTATGGAAGATGTGATTGTTGCTCAAAATACCTGCTTACAAATGTGCGTGATCGGGCGCAATACATTTGTGGGGGCTGGTAGCACATTTACGGATTTTAATATGTTTGGCAACGTCCCAATCCGTGCTACGAATCGTCGTGGCGAATTGGAAGAAGTCGGGCAAGCTGTACTGGGTGGGGCTGTGGGGCATAATTGCCGTATTGGGGCAGGGATGGTTGTCATGCCGGGACGCATGATTGAATCGGATGTTGTTTTGGTTGCATCTCCCCAACGCCGCGTGATAAACCGCAATGTTACCTTTGCTGAAAGCGATCATCATATTTATGGCAGTCAGATGCACCCGCGTTTCTTCCCACAAGAAGGTGAAGCAGTTGGTGCTGTTGAATCTTGGTAACGATGGCTATGCTTTTAGTCATTAAGTACCACGTATCAAGCATAACATTTTTGTAAATACCGTATACATCTATACGGTATTGGGGTTATGGCATGTTACAATTAAAGCGGTATCACATACTGATTTGGAGCGAACATGCCTGAGAATACCTTCGGATTTATCTTCCATCCGATTTTAATTCGTGAACACGTCAACAAAAAATTTCCGCCATTAGGGACAGTTTTACCCATTTCTGTCATTAATTGGGCGTGCCAATTTTTCCCCCCACAATATATCAGCGAAATTACAGGCATTACCTCTAAAGAAACTCAGCAAGAGATACGCGGATGGTTTGTTGCTGCTCCGTATACGCCACAAGCAATGCACGATTTACCAACTGAAAAAGTCTATCGTAAGATTGTTGACACCATCAACCTTGCAGAAAGCAAAGGCGCTCAAATTATGGGTCTAGGCGCACATATCGCAGTGGTTGGTGATGCTGGTCAGACGATTTCTGAACGCGTCAGTATTCCTGTGACAACAGGTAATAGTTATACCGTTGCTGTCGCAGTCGATTCGATGATTGAAGCAGCGACTATCATGGATATTAATATCACTGAAGCGCGTGTCGCCATTGTAGGGGCGACAGGCTCAATTGGTAAGGCGTGTGCGCGTGTCTTTGCGGAATCGTGCGCTGAATTAATCTTAGTCGGACGTGATTTAGACCGCACTGAACAAGTCCGTGAATTATGTCAGGGCAAGATGGCAAATGTCATTGCTTCATCAGATATGCACGCCATTTATCAAGCAGATTTAGTGCTGACCGTATCGAGTGCGATTGATGTCATCATTGAACCACAACATCTTAAACCGGGGTCAGTGGTGTTAGATGTGGCGCGTCCGCGTGATGTATCACCTGCTGTTGCGCGTCAACGCGATGATGTCCTTGTTATTGAAGGTGGTATGGTTGAAGTCCCCGGTGCTAATGCCAATTTCAACTTTGATTTTGGCTTTCCACCGCGTAAAGCCTTTGCGTGTATGGTCGAAACGATGGCATTGGCTATGGAAGGGCGTTATGAAAATTTCACAATTGGGCGTGATATTAGCCCGCAACAAGTGCGCGAAATGCGCGAAATCTGTAATCGACATGGCTTCAAATTAAGTGGCTTCCGTGCCTTTGAACATGCCGTCACCCAAGCTACCATTGATCAAGTCCGTGAGCGTGCTTTTGCCAACCGTAAATTCTGGCGACCTGCTATCTAGCTACATATAGGGACAAGGTATCCTCGTCCCTGATGTATTCTTTGATTATGCTTTTGAGCCGTTGCGCTTGGATTTACGCTGACCCAGCCCAAGTCCCATTTCTTGCTTTTTGTGCGAAGTCAAGAAATCGTCTTTGGCTTCAATTTGTGTCACCAATGTATTGAAGGAGTCT
>JBAUIA010000209.1:0-26476 GCA_049680565.1 Phototrophicaceae bacterium | reverse complement strand
CATCGTTAATCACTTTCTACCCCAACATCAGGGTTACTGAGGAAGCTAGCGCGTGTTTCTTGGGTCAGTGCGAGTTGTTCTTCTGTCAAAAGTGACCAGAATAATTCCGACGTGGCGACTTGTCCGTTGGCAGCATTAGCATAATTAGCGAGTAAATCGAAAAATTCTTCTGTGCCGATGTCCTCCCGTAAGTTATGCAGTAGTTGTACGCCTCGTAGATAAACGGCATTGATATAATCGCGCCCTGTTGCGAATTGATACACATCACTATCAACATTGCCTTGGGGGTTAAACCATGCAATGCGGAACGACCACCACCACTCACGGAATTGTGGATAATATTCTTCAATGTAGATGTATTCGCTATAAGTTGCGAAGGCTTCATCCAGCCAAGGATCATAAGCTGCATCATTGCCCACCTGAGCATACCACCATTGATGTGAGACCTCATGAATTGTAATCATCGAGAGATAATTTTGAATGCCACCATCAAAGCTATAAAACCAATTGGTGCTGACAAATACGAGTCCGCTAAATTCCATGCCATCAGGGAAATCACCTTGTACGACGAGTAATCGCTCGTAAGGGTAGTCACCAAATAAAGATTCGTATTGCTCGAAGGCTTGTACAGAAATCGTCAACGCATGTGCTGCACCATTCACTTGTGTATCATTGACAGTGCGGATGGTATCCCCAAAATGATACACTTGAATCACTGTTCCGCCTTGTGTGGTTTGCTCACTGATAACCCAACTGGGGCTAAGGCTAATTGTGAAATCACGCGCACTATTCATCCGATAATGCCATTGGTTATCCGTGTTGGATAAGAGTGCGCCAGCCGAAGCGATTTTCATTGTATTTGCGCCTGTTACATTGAGTGTAACATCCCAATCGGCTTGTTCGAGGACATTTTGTTCACCAATATTTTGTGCATCATGTAAGAGCCATTCCCCATTGATGCGTGTGGTTGGTGTGGGTAGCCAATGTCCTAAATTCATCTGACGTTCGCCATAGCCAAAGAAGCCCTTAAACGAACCTGTTCCGATGCCGATGCGTGGTACTGCAATACTAAACCGCAAATCGATCTGCGCGATACACCCCGGATTAAGATTAATAGGGAGGCGTACTGTCAAACGATTGCGATTTAAGGTATGGAAAGGCTCAAGACCATCAATATTAATTTGCTCAAGCGCAAATGATCCCTCATAGGCATTAGGTTCAACGGCGAATACAATTTCAGCAAGTGCCACACTTTCATCATTACGATAGCTGATTTTTTGGGAGACTTGAATTGTTTTAGTTGTGTAATCAATATTGGCAACAACAGTATGCTGAATATGTTCACCACTCGCTTCGATGCCACACTCAAAAGCAGAGACGGTGGGTTGAGGTGTGTCTGTTGCTGCAATAGTAGTACTCGTCGGAATACTATTAATCAAACGCGTTGCAGTTGCATCAGGAACAAGTGTCGCAGGCTGCGAAATATTAAGATAAGCACGTGTCGGTTGGATAACCACTGGCACAGGTGTCGTTGCTGCAAGGTTGCAGGCTGTTAGGATAAAGATGAGTGATATGAGTACAAAATGATGTTTTTTCATAGTAATTATCATAAACTTGAAACGTCGATTTTGCCAATGTACAGTTACCTAATGCTTACCCTATGATATGCTGCTATTCAGTGCCTTATTGTCATTAAAATCAGGATATACCGTGATACAAGATACATCATTTTTACAAACATTCAGACATAAACTCAATGCGATTATCAAGCTAACACGTTGGCGACAGCATGTCCCGTATACAATTCCTTTGGTGCTTGCTGGCGGATTAATGGCAAGTTCACAATCTGGCATCAGTCTTGATTGGCGATTGTTGGCGATTTTGCTAGCCAATATCTTAGCGATGAGTTTCGCATTTATGATTAATGATGTCATTGATGCCCCTGATGATGCGCGTGATCCAATTAAGACCAAAAGTAATATCATTAGCCAAGGCTTGCTGACTATCCATGAAGCCTATTTGCTTTGTGGGATTATTTTTATTACTTCTTCGGCTCTATTTTTTTTAGGTGGAAGTTTACCGTTTTTAGTTGGATTAGGCACATTATTTTTAAGTTTGTTTTATTCGATGCCCCCTCTACGCTTGAAGGCACGTCCGATTGTGGATGTGTTGGCGCATGTTCTCATGCTGAGTGCGTTTTTATTACTGAGTAGTTATCTAGCATATGATACGAAATTATCGGCTGGGTGGTGGGTAATCTTGGCTGTCACCTTTGCATCGGCATATGGACAATTTTATAATCAAGTGGATGATTTCGAGACAGATAAGCAAGCGGGTCTGAACAATACGGCGATCTTAATCGGTAAGCAATATACTATTCGCTTGATGCAAGTATCAGCACTTTTAACAATTGTCTGTTTCATCAGCGCTATCTTATCGAATGTATTTCCCTTATGGTTGATTTGGGTTTTAGGCATTACCGTAATCACCTTAGCTCTTTTTCGCTGGGATATTGATATGCGTGGCAATCAAGCAGATGCTTCGGGGATGGTGCAACGCCCTGTATTGATAACGGCTAATATTGTGGTTCTAATTTGGTTGTTGGATAGCCTCAGCTTACTTGGAATAAGCTAGAGTTTCATTTCAGCTAGTGCTACAATGCAAGCCTTGAGATAATTTATAGGTAGGAACGATTCAAGATGGATTTTTTGGTATTTATACATGATCGACTCTTTTTTATGCAGATGTTTTATTCATTTGCGATTGGTGTTTATGCTGCGTGGCTCAGTGCTAGTAGGCGAGAATTATCGGGGAATTTCTTTGGTACAATCGCTGTTTATGCGTTGCTGAATGTTGTCATTTTTATAATAGGTATGATTCTACTGTTTAATAGTTATACCATTGAAGCAGGTGGACGAGTTGTTATTTATATCCTCTATATGCTATTCCTTGTCGTGATTTTACCGGGGATTTTCAGCATTATGCGTGGGCGTGATGATCGCTCGGCTGCCTTAATTTTTGGGGTGAGTGCCATGTTCAATGCTGCGGTGTCATTTAGTATGTTCGAGCGTGGACTTGCTAGCTGGATTATCTCGTTATCGTGATGAAAATTGTATGGGGACTGATGGTTTGCTTATTGCTTGCTGCTTGTGAGGCACAAGCCACGCCGATAGCCTCTATGAGTACCCCAACTGTACCACCGCAAGCAACTTTGCCTCCTACACAAATTTTACGCTATGGGGCAGCACCCAATATTGTTGCTTATTTGGGCGACGATGTGGCTGCTCCTTACGAAATACTCGATAACAATCTCCCGATTACAGCATATGATCTTGTTGTTGCCTATGGAATTTATGATGGTTGGCAACAATCGCCTGTGTCGCATCGTGTTTCGTTGGCGATTAATCCAAATTTACCACCCCTTACCATCGCTATTTTTCGTGATTTGATGACATCCATAGTGAACCCCCAAGTCATTGTGGATACGCTTAATATCCCAAATGCACAGCAAACAACTGTCCAAGATGCAGTCTTATCAACATTAGATAGCCGTACATTGTTAGCTAATAATGGTTATCCTGATGGTTTTCAGTTGATAATGGCAACCGAAACTGTGCCTGCTTTGGATTTAATTGTGAGCCAATTTGCTGATTTGTCCGTAGATTTACGCTTAATTGATATGCAAGAGACGGTCATCAGTGATAATCAGGCGCATCTCGTTTTGTTTTTATGGGCGCAAGAAACTGAACGGTCATTTTGGGTCAATCAAGTGGGTGAAGAAAATATCCTTGATTTATGGACAATGCCAATCAGCTACCTCGCACAAAATGACCGCTCTATTGAATTTACTGAAAATGGTATTCCTCTTTTTGTAGAATAAATAACATCAGAACCAATTTGTGATACATTCCATAATCCTACGAATAATATAGTAACAAGTAATTAGCTTTAGGAGGATGCTGTGTCGCATTCTATCCCTGATTGGGATACTGTTTTTGAGGAACGATTGCCACGCATCTATAACTATTTTCTATATCGGGTGAACCATCGCCAGACCGCAGAAGATTTGACCGCAACCACTTTTGAACGCGCATGGTCAAGTCGTGAGAATTACTGTGCTGATATAGCCAGTTTTTCGACATGGTTATTTACAATCGCGCATCGCGTTGCTATCGATCATTATCGTAAACGACAACCGAAATTGGTTGATATTGATAACCTTTATCACCTAGCAGGGGCTGAATCTCCTGAAAATGTGATTCATGCTCAATTTGAAAAAGAACGCCTTGCCAATGCAATTGCTAGCTTACCTGAACGTGAACAAGAGATCATCGCGCTGAAATATGGTGCTGAACTCAACAATATTCAGATTGCGGAATTGCTTAATTTAAGTCCGAGTAATGTTGGCACAATCGCACATCGTACTGTCGAACAAATTCGACGCATCTTGATACAACAGGAGGTCAAACACGCTCATGAGAAATGATGATTTTATGTACACGCGCCAAGAAGAACCACGTCAAGCATTTATGACGACTTTACAAGCAAGACTTCAGGAAAAAGAGGAAAAACCAGTGTCATCATCATTCAGTTTAAACCGATCTTTGCAGATTGTAGCAAGTATTGTCATGTTGTGTGCTGTGTTACTACTTGCATCGTCCGATGTTCGTGCATTTGTCATGCAAACATTGCAAATTGATGGTTGGATAGCAGTCAGTGAACAAGATGCGCAAGCATATTTCCCATTTGCCGTGCCACAAGAAATCCCTGATGGTTATGAACGTCAAATCGTATGGACAGACCAAGATGGAAATAGCAATATAGGCGATGTTTCCCTTAATGCCTTAGATGTAGGAGATGTGATAACTTTTGGGCATATTGTGTGGCGTAATGAAGTAGATAATTGCTGGATGATGATGACAATTTTGGAAAATCGTAATTCACCAGAAATCCAAGCACGCTCACTACAACAAGCCGAAGACTTTGCATCCCGTTATGATTGGATTGATGTCTTTGATGTTGATGGAGTACGAGCAATTTGGCGTGTCAAAACGCGATCTGGTGGTATTAATGATATGGAAATTGAATGGGTATCAAATGATAATATTGTGCATCGTTTAGAAACATCAAGTGATTGTATGACTCAAGAAGACTTTACGGCTATTGCACAATCAGTCGAGTAAGTTATAAAGCGAATTTTACTCCGTCATAAGTTTGCTATAATCAAGTAGCCTCGATACTGAGGCTACTTTTAATGATATGACACAAGGGCAGGGGCGGATGATCGTTGATAAGCAAAAGGTGAAAATGTTCTTAGGGGACGATGCAATGCGCCTGATTGAAACCATTGCAACATCTGCCCAAGCGCGTGATTTATCACTATATCTTGTAGGGGGTATTGTCCGTGATTTGCTGTTGAATCGTCCGAATTACGATATTGATTTTGTGCTTGAAGGGGATGCAATTGAGTTTTCAACAGCATTACAAGCACAATTCGGTGGGGACGTTCGTCCGTATCCGCCGTTTAAGACCGCAACATGGTATTTGGATAATGAATCTGCCCGAGTGCTTGGTATTTCACAAGCAGATGTTCCCGATTATCTGGATTTTGTAAGTGCGCGTACCGAAATATACGAGCATCCCGCAGCTTTACCAACTGTATTTATGAGTGATATTCAGCATGATTTATTTCGACGTGATTTTACCATCAATACTTTAGCGATCCAACTCAGTCCGCTATCTGCACAATGGCAACTGCTTGATCGATATAGTGGCGTGACTGATCTCAATGATGGTGTAATCCGTGTGTTGCACGATCTTAGCTTTATTGATGACCCCACACGTATATTTAGAGCGATCCGCTTTAGCGAACGCCTCAAATTTACGATAGAACCGAACACGGATCAGTTAATGCAAACTGCATTATCAACCATTGAAGGTGTGACAGGTGAACGCTTGCAGAATGAAATCAACTTGATTTTGCAGGAAGAATCGTCCGTGCAAGCATTACGCACGCTCAATGATCGTGGTGTGTTAGTGATGCTTCATCCTGATTTTAAGCTGACAGAGGCAACGCTATCTGTTTTTAATCAACGAGTCGATCAAGTGTATCCCCAATGGGATGCTGAATCATTGTCATTAAGTTGGCATATCTTATTGGGTATGTTACCTCCTGAAACTGTGCTAGCGATTACAGACCGCTTATTGATTGGGCAAAATAGAAAGTTAGCATTGCTCAAAACAGCAACCTTGATGCAGTCATCTGATGTGTTGGCAGATCCAGAGTCAAAGCCAAGTGAGATTGTTGCCTATTTAGCAGATGCGCCTGTTGAAGCACTTACAGCACTTTGGTTGTATCATGCGGATGCAATTGTACGAGAACGCATTGAGACATACTATGAAAAATGGCAGCATATCAAGCCAAGCGTTGATGGTCATGCACTCAAGAAAATGGGTTTAAAACCAAGTCCATTATTCCGTGAGATATTAACACGCCTAAAAATAGCGTGGTTGGATGGTCTTATCTATAATGAGGCACAAGAACAAGCTCTACTCAATAAGATTATTCAAGAGGTTAGTCATGAGCGCCCAGACTGATATTATAGATTTTACGATTCATATGGATGTCAGTATTCGTCAATTAGAGCAATCTGATTTGCCTAAGCTAGAATGGTATGGACAATTCCAGCATTATCGGCGCTTATTTTTGCGATCATATCAAGGGCAACTTGCGGGTAATCGGATACTGTTGGTGGCTGATGTCAATGATTTCCCTGTAGGACGCTTATTCATTCAGTTGGATAGTGCGCGTTCGCGTTTATCCGATGGACATACCAAAGCCTATTTATATTCATTTCATGTGATGGAGATGTTTAGAGGGCAGCATATTGGGACACAGCTAATTGTGACGGCTGAAAATATTTTGCGGAGTCGGCATTTTGAGATAGCGACGATTGCAGTAGCGAAAGATAATACGGGTGGATTGCGTCTGTATCAACGGCAAGCCTATGTTATTTATGGTGAAGAGGCAGGTAATTGGCAATATACCGATCATCGCGGACACGTACAATTTGTGCATGAACCGTGTTGGTTATTGCAAAAAACGTTATAATTTACAAATAATTTCGTTTTTACTTGTGTTTTACCCTACGTTGTAAACTGTTAAGATAAAATTGCTTGACAATTTAATAAAATGGGATAAAAATTGTAGGGATTCATAAAGTATAGTTAACATCTGCAAAATAACTAGAAGGCAATTAAGCCTATGCCAAGTAATGTCCAAACCGTATCAATTGTACGCTGGAACAACAGTCAACATCCATCAATGACAAATATCATTAGTGCGATGAAAGAAAGTGGACTTCGCCCATATATGTGGTCGAATATGCCAAATCATCGTTATGCTGTACGCAGCCACAATTATGATAAAGTCTTATATGTCATTGACGGTTCAGTAGAAGTTACACTTCCTGATAATAATCAGCGCGTAACCCTCAAATCAGGTGATCGTATTGAGATTCCAGCAGGCGTGCGTCATGGCACGATTGTGGGTCGCAAAGGCGCAAAATGTGTCGAAGCCAGTAAACGTGGTGCTCGTCGCCGTCGCTAATTGGTGCACCATCTATCATTAACTTTTCTAAAGAGGGGATTTCTCCTCTTTTTTGATTCACCAAAATGAATATCGTGACTTTAACGGGATTCATATATTCTGCTATTAAATTCGCAATAATTTTCACGGTATAATAAAAATAGAAAGCCGATACATCAAAGGTCAACACTACAGTGAAACGCATCGAAGCAAATGGATTGCAATACTATCAATCTGATCTCTTTAATAACATTCCACATGGCATTTTTACCCGTCATGGTGGTGTGAGTGCTGCGCCTTGGACAGCCCTCAATGTTGGTGGAACGGTGGGCGATGATGTGGAGGCTGTACGTCATAATCACCGCTTGATGTATGAAGTGCTTGATGTAAATGCTGATAAAGCCTGTACCACATGGCAAGTTCATGGGGCAGATGTTGTACTTGCTAATGGACCTGTGCAGGGACGTAAGTGGGTGGCGCGTGCAGATGGTGTGATGACAAATCAAGCGGATGTGCCACTGGTAATGCGCTATGCGGATTGTGTGCCATTGTTATTCCATGATGCTAAAAAGCAAGCGATTGGTTTGGCTCATGCAGGATGGCGTGGTACAGTCGAAGGAATGGGCAAAAATATGATCCATGCGATGCAAACAGCTTACGGCAGTCGCCCTGCGGATATTCACGTTGTGATTGGTCCTAGTATTTCTCCCGAAAAATTCCAAGTTGGCGAAGAAGTGGTTGCAGCCTTTGAAGCCCATTTTGGAACATTAGATGGCTTGATGCAACGTGATCCTGATGATGGCACAGCTTATATTGACCTATGGGAAGCTAATCGGCGTGATCTTGTTGCAAGTGGTGTTGAAAATATAGAAATTGCGGGTATCTGCACCTATCAAACCACTGAAGATTTCTTCTCGCATCGTGCAGAAAATGGCAAAACAGGGCGCTTTGGCGTGGTGATGCAATTATGAGTGATGTTGTTAATATCACCGATAATATTGCGCGTGTACAAGATAATATTGCAGATGCTTGTAGCCGTGCAAATCGCAACAAAAATGATGTGACTCTCGTAGCAGTGAGTAAGAAACATTCAGTTGAATCAATTGTGACAGCAATGGAAAGTGGATTGACCCATTTTGGTGAAAATCGTGTTGATGAAGCCCAAGCCAAAGTGCCAGCTATTAATCAGCAAGTAGATAACACCCCAACGTGGCACTTTATTGGACATATTCAAAGTCGGCAAGCCAGTGATGTTACGCCTTTATTCCAAGTAGTTCATTCAATTGATCGCATGAAGATTGCACGAAAATTGTCAGCACTGGGTCAAGAACAAGCGAAACCATTATCTGCGATGATTGAAATCAACATTTCAGGTGAAACAGCAAAATATGGCTTTGATGCTTTCAACTGGAAAACGGACGCACTGGTTAAGCGTAATCTGTGGCAAGCGATTAGCGATATAATGGTATTGCCAAGCCTTAATGTCTGTGGATTAATGACGATGGCACCATTTTACGATAACATGGAAGATACACGTCCCGTTTTTGCAGGTTTGGCTGAATTGCGTGATGAATTACAAAGTAGTTTAAAGATCGCATTACCTGATTTAAGTATGGGTATGACTAACGATTATCCTGTAGCGATTGAAGAGGGTGCAACAATCGTTCGCGTTGGTCGTGCAATTTTTGACACCCCTAACACATAAACGAAACAAAAACCTAAGTATCCTTTTGGAGGACACAATGATTATCGTACTTTACGCACTACAGATTTATAGTTTCATCTTATTGGCGCGTGTCATCATGACATGGATTCCGAATTTAGATTATAGCAATCCGATTGCACAATTCTTATTTCAAGCCACTGAGCCTGTCTTGAAACCTATCCGCAACGCATTACCACAATCATCAGGCATTGATTTTAGTCCGATTGTTGTTTTCCTTGCCATTACAGTCATTAGCCGTATTCTTGCAGGCATGTAAGTTGCTCAGTACCTCGTAACATGCTAATATCATACATGTAAAAGTGGCAGCTTAATACAATAAACTGCCATTTTGGTTTATGATGAAGATGCGATAATTATCGATTTAGCGACGCTTAGTCTCGCTCAATCATTGAGCAAAGAGGATAGTATGACAGACCGTAAGTTTGAAATCACCGATGCAAGTGGTGGCGTTGCAGTGCCGATTCGCGTTGTAACCAATGCAAGTGAAGCAGAAATTGTTGGCAAGACCGATGAAGGTGCGCTTAAAATTCGTTTGGTGGCATCACCTGCTGGTGATCCCGCAGCAAACACAGAATTGGTTGAGTTTTTAGCCAGTCAACTTGAAATTGATGTTTCACAGATTAAAGTTCTTTTCGGAGAAGGCAAGCGCGATAAAATTGTCATCATCGAAGGACTCAGTACAGAAGAAGTTGACGAGAAACTCTTGTCTGGTGAAGCCTAATTCATATTATGTTGATGCGTAATGGTGTGACATATGTGGCGAGTATTTTAGTGTTGTGTGGAATACTCGTTGCATGTTCTCCTATTCAAACGCCTATTGCTATCGCAACAGCGACAGTGATTCCATCAACTGCGACTGCTACTTATACACCCACTATTCCAACAGAGATACCATCGCCCTCATCAACGCCGATTAGTCTACAAACCACTACCACATCAGAGATCATTCCAATTCTTGAAACATCCATTGATTTCGATGATGTATTTGTTCAAGAATTGATGCAAGCACTTGCTGCTATGCTCAATACACCAATCAATCGCATCCAACTTGTGACTGTAGAACAATCCGAATGGGATATAGATACATTAGGCTGTTCATTATCTGATGCTCTAGCGGAGCGTGTCACAATTAATAGCAATCAAGAAGATATTGTGACAGGATTTAAGGTTGTTTTGCTGGTAGGGAATACATTGTATGATTATCATACAGAAGCAACCAGCCGTTATTTATTATGTGATGAACAACGCATTATCCGTGATGATATTTTGCTAGCTGTTGATCCTTTAGCTGCTGAAACGTTTCGCGTGGTGCAAGACTTGCTAGGCGAAGAACTTGATTTATCATCACGGCGCGTTCAACTGGTTACCATGTTGCCTGTCACATGGTCGGATACGAGTCTCGGTTGCCCCCAAGCTGACCAAACATATACAACACGCGAGATTCCGGGTTATCATTTGGTAGTGACTGTAGGCAATGAGACCTATATCTATCATAGTGATTCCAATACCGTGTATCTTTGTGATGCTGAAAATTCTATTATCCCACTTAATTCCTAACAAAAAAGAGAGCCACAATGTGACTCTCCATAATAGATCGTTAGATAAATCTATTGTTGAATAGGTAACGGGATAGGTGTTCCGAGACGTTCTTGGAATTGAGCCAATGCACGATAGGCTTGGTCTCGAATCATCTCTTCATTATCTTGTAGGGACTGATAAATTTTATCAATCATATCGTATTGCCCAAGCTGTCCAATTGTCCCCGTGAGTAACCAACGGATACTGGCATCATCCTCTTGCTGGAATGCCATTTCGAGCGCATCTTCTGATTCTGTGTCGTATGTGATAAAGCCATATTCACGCTGATTTTGCTCCCATGCGATAAACCAAGGCACTTCAGTTGCAACAGGATAAGGGCGTAATTGATAGAAGTAGCTATCGAATTTTTGACGAATAACGACTTCGGTAGCCAAGCGCACAAAAGATTCAGTATCATTTTGGAAGATACGATCAATCAAAATCCATGACCAATCTGTCGATGCACGCGCAACCCCATACAAAGCAGCCCGTCTTAATGAAATGCTCTCAGATTCGAGCATATCATGCAATGTTGGATAGCCGATGTCATGATACGCTGCAAGATTTTCAGTGACTGCACGACGAACTTCTTCCATTGGGGTTACATCCATGAGATCAATGGCAGCAAAGAGTGCATCTTCCGTGCCAATGGCAATCAACGCCATTTGCGCTGCAATCTTATTTTCAGTGACAGAATCTTGCATCACAATCTGAGATAGTGCATCAATGGCTGCTTGATCTTTCATTGCGCCGAGTGCGTAACACGCAATCCGTCGAATATCTGCATTTTTGGTTTGTAATCCTTTTCGGAAAACAATCCGCGAACTATCATTTTTAGAGCTAACTAGTGCTGCTGCGACACGTTCTCGTACCACTGAAAATTGATTAGGGCTTGCGAATAAATTCCCAAGGTAGCGCAATAAATTATTACGCCATGCCACATCGTTGGCTGCAAATTTGAGCCAAGTTGTTAAGACGAGGATTTTATCAAGGCGTACATCTAATGGATTATCGAGTTGTTCCGCAACGAGAAAATCAACATCACGCATACCTGCTAGATAATTCATCGCGTATGCCCAATCGGGCTTGATATATTTACGATAAACAATCTCTTCACGCACATCGGTTAGATCAATGGCAGCGAGATAAGCCGTCAAGATTTTGTGGCGGAATTGGTAACGTCCACCACGATATTGCATCAAAACACCACTTTTAACTAAGCGTGCTAACAATTTTGTTTGCTCGCTGGTTATTTGCTTTTCGAGTTTCTCATCTTCTTTATCTTTTTTCTTATCTGTAACCTCTTCAACCATCTCCAGACTATCATTTGTTGCTGTGCGCGTAACCGCAGCAACTTCTGCGGTGATGGTACGCGTTAGACGGGGGTCTTCCCCCGTCACTGTTTTTTGTGTCGCATAGTCAATGAGATTCTGAATGGTAATGAACCCTTGGTCAAGCTCTACTGTTGCCATGCGTTTTAACTCTGGCATGAGGTCGCCAGCTTTTGGCATCAAACTTTCTAAGTAGGCTTGCATACGATCTGCATAGGTCATATCGTCAGTTTCGGTGCTACTTAATATTGACCAAGACCGTAGGGTATGATCGAGTGGCAATAGGTGTTCACCACCCGGTTTGATAGTTTGAACATAGTCTTCAACAGTTTCAAAATCGGCTGCTGGATATTCAATGGCTTGTTTGCTGATTTCTTCCCAACCTTGCTGAATTTTATCAATGCTGAACGACATATCTTGTTGATGCCAAGGGCGCAGATAAACAGGCACTGCACCTGATTCCATCAGCAAACCATAACCTTCGGGTGGCATTGCAAAGATAAAGAAATTTTCAGGATATAAATCCATCAAAGCACGCATCCACCGAATAGCTTGTGGACGATTATTTGCAAGAATATCATCATAACCATCAATCATGACTAGCGCATTGCCATTTTCGAGCAATTTATAGGTTTTATTGACCAGTCGCTTAGAAGATAACCATCCTGCTTGACGTTGCAAGGCACGAATGAGCGGTTCTGAAGGATCGATTTGGCGACCATACTCTCCCGATTCAAGGATGACATCTGCTAAATGAACGTAGAGTGGGGCAATATCACGAAAGATGGAAGGTGCTTCAAGGAGTACATCATCAGATACTTCAGTTGGATCAATCGGACGAGAATCTTCCTCTTCCTCGTAGCGTTTATTCTCTGTCAACCGCGCCATTGCAACACGCCGACGGATGCGTAGCACTTGTTGGGAAACAGATACATCGCGTTTAGGATCAAGGTTGTCTTCAATATCTTGGATAATTGAATCACGTTGAGGCTTAAATTCGAGAAACCCTGAACTCCATAAGGCGATGGTGAGCAATGCCGTGGTACGCCCACTACCTTGTGTGCCAACCATAACCACACGTTTTGTCCCACGACTTAAATCCGCAATCGAGAGTGTTTTCATGTTATATGGCGCGTGTAAATGAGGGTAATCATGTACAAGTGGCACAGTTTCAAAAACATTCTCAATCGGAACATCTTCTTCTGGTAATTCAATAAGTTGGGGTGGTGGAATAAATCGCGGTTCAATTAGGATTTCATCAAGACGAATTTTATGTCCTAACAAATGCTGATAACGGGCATATTCTACTAAGGCGCTCAAATAGCCGTCATCAGATTCGCGTGAAGCATATGTTCTAACAACTGCACGTTCACGATTATTGCGTCGGTCACGAATAACACGCGCGACACGCTGTACTGCAAGTGTTGTCAGTACACCGCTTGCAGCCCCTAATCCAAAATTAACAGGTTCAAAAAATTGCGCCATCTTCGTATCCTTTTCGATCGTGTGATTATGTGGCGATTAATAGTCGATTGCAATTAGCACAATGCATGATCTCATTGCTCTGTTTAATGGCTTGTGAATGTAAACTCGTTTGCTGTACACCACAAATTGAACACATGCGTTCATCTGTAAGTTGTGCAACTGGACGATATGCCATCTTGGGTAACATCTCTTGATATAATGTTAGATAGTGTGCATCAATTTGCGATGTGACTTGTAAGCGTTCCTGATTTAGACTCGTTAACTCTGATTCTAACGCTTCTTTTTCGGAGAGCAAATCTTGATTGGATGCAGCCGCTTGTTGTATGGCAGTTTCGAGCGTTGATTGTGCTTGGGCTAATGCTGATTGCGCGTCTTCAACGGATACCATAAATTCAAGTTGCTGATCTTCAAGTTCGTCTTGTCGCCGTTTGAGTGAGGCGATATTGTTCTCAATATCTTGTAATTCTTTAGGATTCGAGACCGCACCGCTATACAAGCGTGTGACTGAGGCATCATGTTTTTGTTTGGTTGTTTGAACCTGTAATTCAAGATCACGCAAACTAATTTGTAAGGGTTTTAAATTCGATTCCGCAAGCGCGACCTGCTTTTGTGCGCGTTTAACAGGCGCATGGTGTGCTAATTGAACGGTAATCTCTTTTAAGCGCTTATCGTTTTGGCGGATTTCCAAGTCAATCTGCTGTAAATGATGTAGTTGCTTCCCTACATGAGTCATGAGTTAGTAAACTCCAATTATTGGCAATTGCCGTGTATCGCATATACTAGTTAATATCATAGATGTCATTTATTTTGTCGCTATCAACTTCATTCTATTATATGTCGAGTTGATTGCCCAATAGGTTAGGGAATTTTTATGCAAACTGATTATACAGGTTTTGTAGATCGCTCGGAGTGGCGCTGGGTATTTTCTGTGAGTGTTACGTTGGTACTCATGACGCTTATCCCATTTATCCTTGTAGCCGTGCTGAGTAAAAGTCCACTTGATAATCAGTTTATGGGCGCACTTCATGATGTTGAAGATTCTGCGGCTGCGATGGCGCGGATGCAACAAGGGATTAAAGAAGGTGTTCTATTGGACTTTTTATACTCACCACAACAACAAGACCTTATCATCATTCATCCGCTTTACGCCTTCTTAGGGCAATTAACAACCTTCACCCAATTACCTGTAACAATCATGTTCCATGTGTTGCGGATTTTTGTTAGCTTATTTATGTATATATCTATTTATTATCTTGGTGCAAAGATTTGGATGAAAGTTCGCCCACGGCGTATTTTCTTTGTACTCACGTCTTTAAGCTCAGGTTTTGGATGGATCATTGCTTTACTATTTTCTCGTAATGAAACACCTATCCTTGTTGATCTGACAATTCCGCAAATATTCCCTTTATATGCTAGTGCTGCTAATATCCACTACCCATTGGCTATTGCGTGTGTTGCATTGATATGTGCCATTATTATCCCTGTCCTAAGACCGGGGCAACTCATTAGACCATCTGTGCAAAATGGTGGGATTATTGTTTTCTTTGCTAGTCTTCTCCTTGCGTTCGTTTACCCTGATGCCTTATTGCCTTTAGGACTAGCTTATACCCTTAATGTTGGTATCAATTGGTGGCTACAAAAACGAATTAATCGCTACGAATGGTACTGGGGTTTATGGATTCTTGTGCCTTCTTTGCCCATTATTATGTATGATGTGCTAATAATGGCAAATAATCCTTATGTTGCGAGTTGGATTCGCCAGCGTGGCGATGCGAATCCCTCCATACTTATGCTTGTTCTAGGTCTCGGATTGACTTTCATAATAGCGCTTCCGGGCTTATCAAGGGCGGTTCGGCGCTTTGAACCTGATGGAGATCGCTTAATGTTGCTTTGGCTACTGGCAATGATTATTACATTCTATTTGCCATTGCAATTGAATCAATATTTACTACTTGGTTTAATGCTGCCGATTGCTTATTTTGCCACACGCGCTATTGAAGATTTTTGGTTTCAGTCGATTAGACGTGTGCATCGCTCAAAGGTTTATTTAATTATTTTTCCATTCTTGATTTTGTCACAGCTTGTTTGGCTATTTTTGCCTGTATACCCAGCGATTGCTGGCTGGCAAGGCATTAACTCGACAATACTTCAAAATGAATATGGGGATGCTTTGCGCTGGTTACGCCAACAAGAAAGCGAAACTACTGTGGTTGTTTTAGCGTCGCCAGATGTTAGTCTATGGATTCCTGCTAGGACGGGTAACCATGTTGTTTATGGACATCCCGATGAAACCTTCAATGCCGATCAAGCATTAACTGACGTAATCCGTTGGTATCAACAAGAAGATGCCTCTGTAACACAATGCCAATCGTTAATAGACCAGTATCATGTTCATTATGTGATGTATGGCATCCGTGAACAGGGGATAGGTGCAGGAGCATGTACCGACAATCTAACGCCAATCGCAACCTTTGAATCGATTACAATTTATATGACAACAGCAACAGATGATTAGATTAGTTTTTAATCACGATTGTAATGTATAGTATCAATATGAGTGATGAGATCAAAACACATATGAATGCCCGAGAAACATCTGAATCTACTATGATATTTTCGCCGTCTGTATCAGCAAAACGAGGTATGCAACTTCGTATTTCTGAGCGCCGCTTATTGATGATTTTTGGCGATATTATTGGCAGTATTCTTGCAATTTTAGTATCGCTTGCAATCTGGGCAAATGCAGGGGAGCTTGACTACGATACATCATTTATTTTATCTCAATCAATCTGGTTCTTAATTTTAACAACAATTTGGATGATTCTTGCAAGTGCAAATGGCTATTATGAATTTTCAATTGCTGCTGATTTCTGGGGATCGTTCCAACGCTTGGTCATCATCAACCTGCAATTGATTATGATTTATGTGGTTATTTTCTTCTTTGCTGAACGCGATTCCTTGCCACGTCTATTTATCATTTACTATACAGGGATTACTTTTATTTGGATGTTATTGTGGCGCTTATTCAATCCTGCCTTAATTGGTTGGGCAAGTGCAGAACGCCGTATCCTTGTGATTGGTACTGATTGGGCAGCAAAGACCATTATTGAAACCTTGCAAAACTATGCAGCAGATGCGTATTCAGTTGTGGGTATCATTAGCGATAATGCTACTGATACAGATACCTTATATGACGTAAAAATTATGGGAACTGCCCATGATCTCATGGAAATTGTGTCACGCGAGAATATTAGCGAATTAGTTGTAACCTCTACGCGTGAATTGTCTGGCGATGTTTTTCAGGCGGTGATGGATGCTTATGAACATGGCATTGCCATCACACCAATGCCTATTTTATATGAGCGTATTACGGAACGTGTACCTGTCGAGCATGTCGGGACGAATTGGGCAGTTGTCTTACCCATTAATGGCACATCAGCCTTTGATCCTTATCCATTATTGAAACGCTTGATGGATATTGTGATCGCACTTTTTGGCTTTATCTTATTCATTCCTATTTTTCCGTTCATTGCTTTAGCAATTTATCTTGATTCTCGTGGATCAATCTTCTATTCTCAAATACGTGTCGGACTCAATGGTAATCCGTATCGCATTTACAAATTACGCTCAATGGCTCAAAATGCGGAAGCCGAAACAGGCGCAGTGTTCGCACAAAAAAATGATATGCGTGTGACGCGTGTTGGTAAATTCATGCGTAAAACACGCCTTGATGAATTACCCCAATTATGGAATATCCTCAAGGGTGATATGAGTATGATTGGTCCTCGCCCTGAACGCCCTGAGCATGTCAAACGGCTTCAAGAAAAAATCCCCTTTTATCGCACGCGCCATATTATCCGCCCCGGTGTAACAGGATGGGCGCAAGTGCGGTATGGATACGGTGCGAATGACGATGATGCACTTGTAAAGTTACAATATGATCTCTACTACATTCGTCATCAATCGTTACTCCTTGATTTTGGGATATTAATTCGTACTGTTGGTCGCGTTATCCGTATGAGTGGGCAATAGTGCCAATTAATCTGATATTAGTCTTAATCTGCTATACTGCGAGCCGATTAATTAATGGATATAAAAGGCATAAATTCTAATGGAATATCGTTCTTTAGGTCGTACAGGCTATGAAGTCTCTGCTATTAGTTTTGGTGCGTGGGCAATCGGTGGGAGTTGGGGCGCAGTTGATGATGATGAGTCGCTCAAAGCATTACATACCGCGATTGACAACGGCGTTAATTTTATTGATACAGCCGATGTATATGGTGATGGACGCAGTGAACGCTTGATTGCTCAAGTATTGAAAGATCGTAGTGAAGATATTATTGTCGCAACGAAAGCAGGACGACGCTTAGACCCTCATACAGCCGATGGTTATAACCGCGATAATCTCACCGCATTTGTGGAGCGCAGCCTCAAAAACTTAGATGTTGATGCTCTTGACTTGGTACAATTACATTGTCCACCAACCGATGTATATTATCGTCCAGAAGTATTTGCTACGTTGGATGATCTCAAGCAAGCAGGCAAGATTAAACATTATGGGGTGAGTGTTGAAAAAGTAGAAGAAGCATTAAAAGCCATTGAATATGAAGGTGTTGAAACCGTACAAATCATTTTTAATATGTTTCGCTTACGTCCATCAGGCTTATTCTTTGAGCAAGCTAAAAGACGTAACGTTGGTATTTTGGCGCGTGTGCCGTTGGCGAGTGGTTTACTCACGGGTAAGATGAGCAAAAAAAGCACGTTTGCAGCAGATGACCATCGTAATTTTAATCGTGATGGTCAAGCCTTTGATGTTGGTGAAACCTTCTCAGGCGTTAATTTCAATACAGGGATAGATGCTGCCGATGAAATTGCCAAACTCAAGCCTGACAACATAACGATGGCACAATTTGCACTACGTTGGATATTGATGTTTGATGCCATTAGTTGTGCAATCCCGGGAGCGAAAAATCCCAAACAAGCGATTGTTAATACAAATGCAGCTAATCTCGATGCCCTCAGTGCTGCTACGATGCAACAAATCCAAGCAATCTATGACAATAGCATCCGCCAACAAGTTCACCATCGTTGGTGAGCTAATTCTCAATTTATCAATATTTGATGCTTTCATTGGCTCAAATTAGGCTACAATGAACGGGAGATAATCTTCGGCGTATCTCCCGTTCATTTTATATTTGTACCAACACTGAGGGATTGATAACTAGCATGCGTGCTTTGACTATTCAACGAACGAGTTTAATCATTATTTTTCTGTTGTTAGTGGCAATGGCATTGCGTGTCCCGACAGATACCGACACATGGTGGCATATCCGCAGTGGTGAATACATCCTCGATAATGGCACAATTCATGGCGATCCATTTTCTCATACAAAGACGGGTGAAACATGGATTAACCATAGTTGGGGATCACAGTTGATAATGCTGGCATTCTGGAATGTCGCAGGGAATGCGGGGTTAGCCCTATATACGGCTATTTTGGCAGTTGGTGGGATGGCACTACTATATTCAATCAGTGCAGGCAATGTTTATTTGAGAGGCTTTGTGCTGATATTAGGCGCAGCGACAGCCGCCGTTTTTTGGTCAGCGCGTCCACAGATGCTTTCGTTTTTCTTCACGACAGCCATTCTTTGGTTGATGTACAGTTATAAACGTGATAATCGTGATTTTTTGTGGATGATTGTGCCTCTGATGTGGCTTTGGGGCAATGTACATGCCGGTTGGGCAATTGGCTATTTATTCTTATTTGCATTCATTGTTGGTGAAGCCTTCAATAACATCTTAAAAGTCGATAATGACGATACAATGTCGTGGGCAGGGTGGCGCAAATTAAGTCTGTTTACGCTTATTTCTATTCCATTTTTAGTGTTGTCACCTTATTTGCTGGATAATTTGCTTGTACCCTTTAATACAGTAAATATTGAACCCTTACGTGCATTTATCCAAGAATGGCAATCCCCTAATTTTCAAGGGCGTGAAACATGGGCATTTATCGGCTTACTCATGCTTTTATTCTTAGCCTTATGGACAAGCAATCGTAAATTTGATTGGTCAAGTTTTTTCTTACTGATTGGTACACTATTTCTAGCCTTACTCTATGGACGTAATATTGCGGTTTTTGCGGTAGCTGCTGTGCCGATATTGAGTTACCACCTTGATAATGCTTTGACTGCGCGTGGCTATATTTTGCGTCCACGCCGTAGCACGCCACGACCCGTTGCTATTGCCAATCTAGCCTTGCTTGTACTGGTCGGGTTTGGGGTGATGATTTACGCCATTAGCTTATTTCTGCCAGAAAATATTGAAATCCTCCAATCAGAGCGATTGCCTGTTGCAGCTAGCCGTTATCTCAATGAAAATGATTTACCGCGCGAAATGTTCAATAGTTATAATTGGGGCGGTTATTTGATGTTCGCTGCGCCTGATTATCCCGTTTATGTGGATGGTCGTACTGATTTATATGGCGATTTTGTATTGGATTATGCAGCAATTTATTTTGATCGTGCGGATGATCTCGAAGTTGCACTCGCTGAACAGAATGTAAATTTAGTTGTAGTAGAAGTCGGTGCGCCGATTGTGGATGCACTTGCAGATTTAGATAACTGGTCGCAAGTTTACGATGATGAGCTTGCGGTAATATGGATACGGAGCGACAACGATGAGTAGAATTATGGAAGCGTGGCAATTGGTGCTACGTGAAGCAGTATCGAATGATTATGATGAACAACAATTTGCACTTCACTGCATTAGTATGGTGTTACAACGTCATAATCCCCATTTAGGCATGGATTCTGATGCGGAGGAAGAAGCCTTATCGCGCGAATTATTGCGTTTGACCCTCAATCATGAAAAACAAGCCGAGACAGTTGATTATCTGGTGGCGTTAATCAAGCAAAAACCAAATGAAGCCGAGAGCTTCCTGTATGGACTCAGTACAGCGCAACCGATTGTCTTAGCTGAACCGCTTGTTAAATTATTGCTGGATGTGGGATCAACCTTCAAAAAGAAGGCAATTTTTCAAGCATTGATCGCGCTCGATAGTGTGGTTAAATATGCTGATGATAGCGTTGCAACTATCTTCGATACCTACGACCTCATCCCATTATTAGATGATTGGGCAGACCATGAAGATGATCTCATTGCCAATAAAGCGGATGTCATCGCCGATAGAATCCTTGATTTATTAGATGATGACGAGGAGGAGGATGAGTAATGGCAGTTCCAAAGTACAATGAATTAATGCTCCCACTCTTGCAGTTTTCGAGCGATGGTGACGAACATCATGTCCGTGATGCAAGTAATATTATTGCGGAGCATTTACTTTTAACAGATCAACAAATAACTGAGCTATTGCCTAGTGGGAAAAAAACAAAATATTACGATAGAATACATTGGGCGAAAACTTATTTGACTAAAGCAGGACTCCTCAAAACT
Source organism: Phototrophicaceae bacterium (assembly GCA_049680565.1). GTDB lineage: Bacteria > Chloroflexota > Anaerolineae > Aggregatilineales > Phototrophicaceae > JAUZRW01. Next base: position 5,316 of record JBAUIA010000209.1, on the reverse strand, counting down.
ACAGGGCGTGGTTTATTTAAGATAACTCAACGTGGCTTTGATCTGCTCAATACGAATCCAACTGAGATTGACAATAAATTATTAAGTCAATTTGAAGAATTTATCGAATTTCAAACACCTAATAGACAAAGTGAATCTATCTCAGTAAATGAAATAGAATTAGAAGATGAACAAACTCCTGAAGAGCAAATTGATAACCTTTATCGTAAATTACGCAAAACTCTAAGTGACGAATTACTTGAAACCGTATTATCAGTATCGCCTCGTTTTTTTGAACGCTTAGTTGTTGATTTACTACTTGCTATGGGCTACGGAAGTTCACTTGATTCAGGTGAGCATCTAGGACAATCAAATGATGGCGGTGTCGATGGTGTTATTCGAGAAGATAAACTAGGCTTGGATACGATCTATATTCAGGCAAAACGCTATGCGCTTGATAATGGCGTTGGTCGTCCTGCTATTCAGAACTTCGTAGGTAGTTTGATGGGGTTCGGTGCAACAAAAGGTGTTTTTATCACCACATCTTATTTTTCTCAACATGCCGTAGACTATGCAAACGCAATGAATAATATGAAAATCATTTTGATAGATGGACAACAGCTTGCTACTCTAATGATTGAACATAATGTTGGGATTAGTGTTCAAAAACTGTATGAAATCAAACAGATAGATGAAAATTATTTCCCTGATGTCTAAACAAAAACAGAGTGAAAAGCTATTTTTCACTCGCGGAACATGGCTATACATTACTTTAGCACTTGTTGGTGCATTTGGGATTGTCTACTACTACAATGCTGTGCCTGCCTTTGCGGATGCCTATTATCACATGAATGGCGCAGTTAGTCTTGTAACAGGCGAGGGCTTCGTTGATAACTATCTATGGACATTTATTGGCGCACCTGAGCAATTACCAGCCCCATCGCATCTGTATTGGATGCCGGGGACATCTGTTATTGCCTCATTAGGTATGTTTATTTCGGGCGCAAATTATGGTGCTGCTCAAGTGGGATTAGCCTTATGTTTATGGGGTGCGTTACTGATTGCGTATTGGTTGGGCAAAACCTATGCCGATAGTACACGCATTGCATGGATGGCAGGTATCCTAACGCTGTTTTCGGGATTTTTCACCGATATGTGGGGACAAACCGATACCTTTGCGCCTTATGCCTTTTTTGGTGCAGCAGCGCTTGTTTTTATGGCGTTAGGTATTTCTACGAAAGAACATAATCTTCGTTACTGGTTACTTGCAGGGGCTTTTGCTGGGTTCGGACATCTTATCCGCAGTGATGGACTGATTTTGGTTTTAGTTGGCTTATCGGTATTGCTATGGTTTTTTAATCAGGATCGCTATAGACAACGTTTAGTCTGGATTGTGCCATTTATTCTTGGGTATGTGGTCATTATGTCGCCTTGGTTTGCACGTAACCTCAATGAAATTGGGCGTGTGTTGCCAACAGGTGGGACACAAAATGCTTGGTTTACAAGGTATGATGATCTATTTAATTATCCGCCTGATGCTTCTCCCGAAACCTTATTGGCAGATGGTGGCGCAGCACTCCTTAAAACCCGTTCGCGTGCATTATTCACAACCAGTGGTATTCCATTTCAAGCATTGGCGTATCAGGGGACAATTATATTTTTCCCACTGATTCTCTTAGGCATATGGAATCGTCGGCGTGATCCCTTCATCCGCCCATTTTGGATTTTTGCAATTGGGATTCATCTTGCATTCGCCTTGGTATTCCCCGAAGCAGGTTTACGCGGTGGCTTTTGGCACGCAACCGCAGCCCTTGTGCCGATATGGGCAGTGATAGGCTTATTAGGCTTGGATGATTTTGTCGTTTGGGCAGCGTCATTTCGGCGCACATGGCATCCTAAATTAGCACAACCGATTTTATCCTTTGGATTTCTCGCAATTGCTATCGTCTTGAGTGTGCAAATCTCATCGCGCAACACTGTCGATGATGATAGCGTTGTCTTAGCATTACAAGCTGTTATTGCACCTAATACGCGCGTGATGCTCAATGACCCATCCAGATTGTACTATTACACGGGTATTTCAGGGGTAACGATTCCCAATGAAACACCTGAAATTGCGCTCGAAATTGCTCATATCTATGATATTGATTATCTCTTGCTGGAAGATAACAATATCACCTTGCCCATGCTTTTTGATACGCCCCCTGAATTTTTGATTCCAATCCCATTTGATGTAACAGGAGCGCGACTCTATGCCTTTGACCGTGACTAGACGAGATGCTGTATTTTTCCTGTTATCGGCTGTAATGGTCATAATTTATGTGTTATCAGCAGGTGCTTCAGGCTTTCCACTTGATGATAGCTGGATTCATCAAACTTATGGACGCAATTTAGCACAATTTGGCGAGTGGGCATTTATCCAAGGACAACCCAGCGCAGCTTCAACATCACCGCTTTATACAGTGGTCTTAGCGCTTGGTTATGTTTTGCGCGTGCCCTATTTTGTTTGGACACACGGTTTAGGCATTCTTGCGCTCACCTTAACGGCGATGATTGGCGCACGCCTAAGTGCTTATATTGTGCCAAATAGCACCTATGCAGCTTGGTTTGTCGGTTTATGTTTGATTTTATCGTGGCATCTCATTTGGGCAGCAGCATCAGGGATGGAAACAATGATGTTTGCAATGCTCACAATGAGTCTGATTTATTTGACATGGCGCGAAACTGATGACCGTCCTACAGAATTATCTGCTTTACTTTTACGCGGTGGCGTTTTTGGTCTAGTGACAGCTTTAACGTCACTTGCGCGTCCTGAAGGAATATTACTGGGTGGGATTGCTGCCTTATTGCTGCTGATTGTGCGTCCACAAGGTAATTTACAGCGTGTAATTATATTTGGAATCGGTGCAGCTATTGGCTTCACACTTTTCATCAGTCCGTATTTATGGCTCAATTGGCAACTGACAGATTCTCTATTACCGAATACTGCCAATGCTAAATTTGAACAACATGCCATTTTATTACAATTACCCTATATTGAGCGCTATGCCAATTTAAGTTTATCAATCATGGTAGGGGGGCAATTATTATTTATTGTGGGAATGATTGCTTATGCTTGGATGCAGTTTAAGCATAATGATCGTTTGCGTGGATTGCTCTTTTTATTACCGCTCATTTGGGGATTGAGTCATATTGCGGTGTATGCTGCACGCTTGCCTGCATGGTATCAACATGGTCGCTACGTGATGCCAACTTTACCAGCCTTCATTTTTACGGGGGCTATCGGCACAGTTTATTTATTGCAAATGACCCGTAAACAACGTGGTGAAGCAGTTACACGCAAACTACAAAGAATTGCTGTACAAGTCATTGCTATTTCTGCGGTGGCTGTGACATTGGCATTTTTACCAATTGGTATGAATGCGTATCGTGATGATGTGGCAGTGATTAATAGCGAAATGGTCGCCTCGGCTTTATACATTCAAGACAATATCCCTCAATCTGAGCTAATGGCAATTCATGATATTGGGGCAGTTGGTTATTTTGCGCCACGCGATATGATTGATATTGCTGGATTAGTCACGCCAGAAATTATCCCATTTGTTGCCGATGGTGACGCACTATGGGATTATATGGAAGATCAGGGGGCATCTTACTTGATGGCATTTCCTGACCAAATCCCAAATGATGATGTCAATGATCCGCGTTTATGCCGTATTTTTTATACAGATTCTGATGTGACTCGGCGTTTACGTGGGGCAGATGGGATGAGTATGGCGATCTACCGTTTGTCCTATGATGCAACTTGTGAGGACTGAATCATGTATAATAGAGTATACGACGCGCTGATCGCATAGCGCAGGCGCAAGTCCGATCAAATGATGATATACGGGAGATTAATTATGCCTGATGGTTTCTTCAATAAACTCAATACCCTTGTACAAGCGCATGTCAATAATATCATTGACCCCATTGATGAAAAAATGAGTAAATCACGCAAGAAAGCCTTATCACGCCAAGATATTCGTGGTGGTTTACAGAAGGATGTTAAAGTTCTGCGCCAACGGATTCAAGAAGCCTTGGACTATGAAAGCACATTGCAGAGTAAAGCGGATGCCCTCTATACAGAAGTTGCTGAGTGGGATACTAAAGCCAATGCTGCGGTTGCTGATGGACGCGAAAATGATGCCCGTTTTGCATTAGGGCGCATGCAACAAGCCCAACGCGAATTAGAAATGACCGAAGCTGATTTGCAAGAACATCGCACCATTACACAAGAACTCATTAGCCAAGTGAATATGCTGGATAGCACTATTCAAGCGGCTAGTGATGTGACGGATAGCGATGCCGATCAAGATATACCTGTTAATGTAAAATCGAAATCAAGCTCATCAGCACCAAATGTCGAAGAAATCGGCTCACAGATTGTTCAGCAACTCGATAGCACGCGCCAAAATTTGAGCAATCTCATTTCAGATTACACATCTAAGGTGATGGGCGATGATGAACCGCGTCAAATGCCAGAAGTTAATGAGCCACCAACCCGTTCACGCCCAGCCCCAACAACTCATCCAGTGAATCGGGGTAAGGTTGATGATGAATATTCTGCACGCTTATCACGCCTTAGCAAACCTGACGATACAAAATAAGCTGATCTTAAATGCCATCGGATCATCCCGATGGCTCGTAAAATGATTATACGCAGGTGTGTTATCAACGTTAAAGAACACCAACTCTTAGACTTCAATCCCTTGTTCACGGAAACGCGTGACGAGTTCGCGCTTACTTTCCCAAAATGAGCGTTCCAAATAAGGAAAGATCAGCCACGCATTCATGAAGCCGAACATTGCGCCCGTCGCTACCCTGAAAAATGGGGCTGTCTCGCGGACTGCCCAAAATTCAAACGGATAATAACTCAATAATTGGCTGAATCCATCTAAGCCAATGGGACCCAAGCCAGCAATAACATAAATCCATAATGGAATCGGGCGCAAACGGCGACGAATCGCAGGAATCGCGTAAATCATACCCCCAATGAACATTGCCATATAGATAGCAACATCTCGCGCACATATCGCTGTTTTGAAGCCCATCTCTTCGTTACCGCGAAAACGGCGTGCAGGGATAAAAAACTCAGGTGTGAAATCTGTGCCATTACCCACTGTAAGTTCGGGAATATCGGCAGCATAGGCTTCATAAGGGATTAAATCTGTACCGACACTTTCACGCGGGTAAAATGTTTGATCGCCATAGAGAAAGATTGAACGAAAAGCGAATTGGTGGCACATAGGGCTATAAAGTGTGTATAAAGCATTGGCAGGGGCAGTTGCACCGAGT
>JBAUIA010000208.1:0-19856 GCA_049680565.1 Phototrophicaceae bacterium | reverse complement strand
CAAGGATAAGCAATAAAGGCAAAATTGCAGTTGGAATTTCATTTTGTAGGTGTACTGGATCAACAACAATCATTGATACCACCTCTGCCCCTTGCATGAATCGTCGTTGAATCACTTCAGGCGTTATATTTGATGGAAATAAAGTCCGTCCACCGATGTGCATCGACATTCGATTACGCGCTTCGTTCTCATGATGTTGGAGTGCAAACACATTCTGCGAGCCAAATGTTGACTGGAAATGCTCACCTGCCAGCGCATTCACTTCGGCATTGGATGTTAGGGCTAATAAACGCCCAATACCACCATAATTGATTTCATCTTGTGCGAGTTCCGATAAGATATTACCGTGATAAATCTCCAAACCTGCTGCACGCGCACTATTAACATGATCTTGATTGGTATCGGATAACAACACGCGGAACCCTGCTTTTTGCACTTGTAACGCCATATCACGAATCCATTTTGCAGCACCAACAAGCAGTAATCCTTGTGGATTTTTCTCCGCAAGTCCTAAACGACGCGCAACAATCCCCGATGTGAAGCTGTAAACCAGCACCGTGCCGATGATGACCGCAAATGTGACTGATAGCAAAATATTGGCTTCCTCAAACCCGCGATCTGCTAACTCAATCGCAAAAATTGATGCAACCGATGCCGCAACAATCCCACGCGGTGCCATCCATGCGAGGAACGTTCGCTCACGCCAATCAAGATCACTACCCCATGTTGAAATCAGCACCGCTAATGGACGCTCTACCAACACAATTATCAATACAAAGATTAAAGTAGGGACACCCACACTCAAGAGATCATCAACCGTCATCCGCGCTGATAGCAAAATAAAGAGTGAGGATAAGAGTAAAACTTGCAAGGTTTCCTTAAATTCAACAATCTGATGAATATCAAAACGGCGCTGATTCGCCATCGTGATACCCATAACCGTCACCGTTAACAAGCCCGATTCAGGTTGAATGACATTGGATAAGGCAAAAGCAGCCACAACAAAGCCAACCGTCAAAGGGCTTTGCAATGAATCAGGCACCCAATAGCGCCGATAAACCTCAACCATTAATTGTGCCACTAAGAAACCCACCCCTAATCCAACGGCTAATGTGATGAAAATTGCCCATGCTAACAAGCCTAAATCAGGTCCTGAGATGATTTCTTCAAATACTAAAACAGCTAAAATTGCCCCAACAGGATCAATCACAATCCCTTCCCAGCGTAAAATCGACCCCACCCGCCCTTTAGGACGAATTTGTTTGAGAAGTGGAATAATCACTGTGGGTCCTGTGACAACTAAAGTTGCCCCTAATAACAAGGCAATATCCCACGTTAAATTAAATAGAAACCGAGCAGCCACCGCACTAATGCCCCATGTCACCAGAACACCAATACTGACTAATTTACCAACGACCCCACCGGTGCCTTCCAAATCACGGAAGCGCAAGCTCAAGCCGCCTTCAAACAAAATCAACCCTACAGATACAGAAACAACAGGGAATAATAATTCCCCTAAAAAGTGTTCCACATCCAAAATAGGATTGCCTTGTAGTAAGGCACTGATCGGTCCTACGATCAAACCAAACAAAAGCAAAAATATGATTGAAGGTTGCCGTAAACGCCACGCAAACCATTGCGCGAACATCCCCAATCCTAAGACCAAACCAATATCGATTAAGAGGTCGTTATGCACGCCTCATACTCCTTCAAGTCGTAAGACAAACAAGCGATTTAGACGTGTATCAGCTAAGATAATCATTATCAACTGAAACAATATTATTGAGGCATTAGTGTATCATGTTTGAGGGATAAAGCGAAAAACTGGGAATGCAAGGCTTGAGATGCGAATTATTGTGCAATTACAACATCACATAAGTGTGGGGGTATCGTATGTTTTTCAGCACAGTTCATCTATAAAGATAAACATTTTACATTCCCAAAAAGTCATCCTTTATCTGAGCTATCAAGTTATAAATAGCTTAATAAAAACGATGAGTACCTTAAATATCATATAGAATATCAGGAGAATCACCCCCTAAATATTAGGGGGTTCACTTTGATGCACTAAGGCATCAGTTTGGGATGACCAAACACCGCCACTGGAAGGCTGGGCGATCTCCGTTATTGATTTGTTGAGCGAATGCAGCAGGATTGCTATAGGTACGAATACAAATGTCATCAAACTCGGCAATACCAAGTGTCAGAATACGATTATTGTTTTGCGTGCAATACCAGAAGTTTTGATCGACATCGACCCCGTAGCTTTGGTTGATGGCACTACAGTAGCCCTCAACTTCAACTTCACCATTATTCATGAGTGAGCCTGTGGTCATACCCCGTCCATTATTGAGCAATTGCGGTGGTGCTGCGGATGTTGGTGTCGGTAAGATCGCAGGTTGATAGCAGCGCCATTGATACGCAGGGCGTGCGCCATTATTGATCTGAATCGCAATAGCTAAGGTGTTATTGTAAGTGCGTTGGCAAATTTCATTAAAATTCTGCTGGCGCAATTGCAAAGCAGATTGTCCGTTGAAGGTGCAATACCAATTATTACCATCCTCCGAAACCCCATAACTAGTATTAAGAAGTGTACAATAGCCCTCAACTTGGAATTCACCATTGGTCACGCCTGCCCCATTGGTCAAACCTTGTCCGTTAGTGAGCAATGTTCCGTTACTATCAGCCACACTTTGCTGAACAGGTGTAAATGTCGCAGGGATGAAAGCGGTTGGCGCGACCTGATTGGCTTGATTGTTAAACAAAGGTGTAATCGTCACAATCATTGTATTGCTCAGTGCCGTGCGTGTTGGCTGTGGCTGAGGTGTTGTAAATGGTGTTAAGGATGGTGCTGCGGTTGGCGCTTGCGGTGTACTGCCACAGGCTGCCAATATCATCAAACTGATGATAAGGATGATAAGTTTCAAATGTTTCATAGATGATCCTATTGTAGTGTTGATTATTGATAGCCTTAATCATTACAGATAGTACGCGTTTTTGCCAACAAATAGGTCAATTGGGTGATGAAGCACCATAATTTCGTATTTTCTTGGTAGAATAGAGGCTCTATCCAATCATCCAGCAAAGCAGGAATAGCATGGTACGCTTGCTACTCGTTGACGATCATGAAATTGTACGTGCGGGGCTTCGTAGAGCATTAGAGCATGAGGATGATTTTGAAATTGCTGCTGAACTCGGCGATGGTCTCTCTGTATTTGCATGGTTGCAACAAGAACAAGCTGATTTACTACTCATTGATATTACCATGCCCAATTTTGAACCGATTGAAGATATTACACGCATCAAACAACACGATCCTAATATGAAAATATTGGTTGTCAGTGCCTATGATGATGATGTCTATGTTAAAGGTTTATTGAGTATTGGGGTTGATGGCTACCATCTTAAAGATCAACCCCTCACTGATTTACAACTCGCCGTCAAGCGCATTTTAGCAGGCGAAAAATGGGTCAGCAGTCGCTTATTGCAACGCCTTGCGATGCCAGATTCTAGCCAATCACACGATCATATCCATTTAACCAGTCGCCAACGCGATATTTTGCGCCTCTTAGCCAATGGACTGGATAACCGCACGATTGCTCGCGAACTCAATCTGAGTATTAAAACCATTGAAAATCATCTGACACGTATTTATAAAGACCTTGATGTTCATAGCCGCTTGGAAGCCCTTAATTTCTTGATGCAAAATCCACAAGTGCTTGCGATTTCAGGCACAAATGTTGCTGATTCCACCTTACCAGAACGGCATCCAAGCAATAATGGAACAATTCTCGTGGTGGATGATAATGCACGCTATCGCCAACAACTTATGCGGATGATTGGCAGCATTAGCCCTGCATCCTTATTGTACGAAGCAGAAAATATTGAGCAAGCAACATTATTTGCCCAACGTATCAAGCCCCGTTTTGCCTTAGTTGATGTTGTCTTGGGTGATGAAAGTGGGATTCAGTGCTTGCAGCGCATTCGCAATGTTTCATCGCAGACAAGAGTTGTTCTCATTAGCGCTTATCCTGATAGTGAATTTCATCGACGGGGTCTTGAAGCAGGCGCAATGGCATTTGTCGATAAAAAGAATTTAGATACAAAAGCACTCCGCCAAATTTTGAGTGATATGGAATTAGTTTAGAATCTGTTTTCAAATTCAATCATGATGCCAGAATCTATTCGACATCCCGTTGCATTTCCCTAAAATTGACTGTTATTAAAGGTTGTAGGGACGCAGAACGGTGCGTCTTGAAGTATCATTTAAACAGGCTCTAAACAAAATTCACGTTAATATACGTTTTGTTAACTATTTATGATTAATATAGATCGTAAGACTCAGTATCTAAAATTAGATTTTATGGTACTATAATGCTATAAGTGAAAACTATGAGGAAGCAGCAATGCGAGGTCAAGCAATTCTGTTACTGTTCAGTACAATACTACTTTTAGTATTAACTACTAGTATAATGGCGCAAGAAGATTCTACCTGCGAATTAGATGCAGCAGAAATTGTTACAGTGATTGAATCTGTCTGTAGCAACACAGGTAATAATCAATTGTGCTACGGTAATAATGAAGTCTCGGTTGCTACCCGTAACAATGCCCCTGATGTAGATTTCACAGAACCCGGCGACTTAATGAATGTCGATTATATTCAAGCCTTATATCTGAGTGCGCTCAATCAAATTGATGATGTTTGGGGTGTCGCACAGATGCGGCTTGTCACAACAACGGTACGTGGTCCTCAAGAAATTACCCTTTTGCTGTATGGGGATGTTGAGGTCGAAAATGCTATTGAACCCACGACTGAAATCCCTGTTGTAACCACTGGGTCGATCAATATTCGGAGTATACCACGCCTCACCGGTGGGGTTATTGCATCTGCACCACGCGGAACAACCTTACAAGCTGTTGGACGTGTTGAAGATACATCATGGATTCGCGTTCTTGTTCCTGAAACATCTGCTGTCGGTTGGTTATCGGCAGATTTCATCGAGATTGATGATACGGCTGATATTACATTAGATGACCTTGATATTATGGATTCCAGTGATGCGTATTTTGGACCCATGCAAGCCTTTTATATCAACACAGGTACAAATCTATCCTGTGATAATGTTGCCACTGATGGCTTAATCATTCAAACACCATCAGGTACAGCGCGTGTAACGATCCTTATCAATGAAGTTAGTATTGAACTTGTCTCCCCTAATGGCGAGTCTGCAACAGCCGTTGTACAAGCCAACACCGTTGATGGCATGACTATCAGTGTGACAAGTGGGGTTGCAGTTGTCGGAGCAAATGGCAGTTCTTATAATGTAAATAGTGGGTTATCAACAACCATTGGCATGTCAGCGAATCTCACCCCAGTCGGCGAGTTTGCAGTACCTAATTTTTTCACACCTGAATCATTACCGAGTTTACCTGTTCTATCCATCTCTAACAACACAACGCTTAACCCAACATCCATCACCGACACCAACGGCAACGATGTAACAAATGGTTCAAGCTCAACAACAGGTGGTAGCAACACGGGTACTACCTCTGGCTCAACAACAGGTCGTAGCACCACAGGTACAACATCGGGTGGCAGCACCACGAGTGGTACAACTGGCTCAACAACGGGTGGCAGCACCACAGGTACGACATCGGGTGGTACAACTGGCTCAACAACGGGTGGCAGCACCACGGGTACAACCTCTGGCACGACATCGGGTGGTACAACTGGCGATACCACCAATGGCAATGCCAACGGTCAAGGTAACAGTAATGGCAACGCCAATGGCAACAGCAATGGCAACAGCAATGGCAACAGCAATGGCAACAGCAATGGCAACAGCAATGGACGCTAACTACTATGTGCCTTCTACTTAGGTAGAAGGCGCAATCCCCTCATGATAACGATATGCTCAATCCATCTCAGACGCGATTTACCATCAATACTAAAAATCGAAGAAGCAACTTTTGGCGAGGATGCGTTCCCCTTATCTGAATTTTTATACTTGTACATGCGAGATAAACATCTATTTCTTGTAGCGTATAATGACGCAACCTGTGTTGGCTATATCAGTGCTTACAGCGAAAATCAACAAGCCTATATTGCGTCAATTGCTATCGATGAAACGTTTCGTCGGCGTGGCATTGGGCGACAACTAATTTCAGAAATTATAAAACGTATCAAAGCACTTGGGGTAATCAAAACACTCAGCTTGCACGTCCGACAAAGTAATTTGCCTGCCATTAAGCTCTATCAGACATTAGACTTTTCAATCATTGGAACAGAAGCCAATTATTATTTGGATGAAGACGCTTACGTGATGCTACATCATATCTAGTTTGAAGATATGCTTTGAAAGTACAAGTCATTCATGATCTGTATCATGATGGTGTTTCAGTAATGATTGGTAACATGATACGAAATGTACTCCCCTGACCTTTTTCAGTGATAACACGCATTTTACCGCCATGTAGTTCAGCAATGCGCTTCGTAATTGGCAAGCCCATCCCTGCTCCTTGATCGTCACCATGACCTGCGTCATCACCGCGATAAAAACGCTCAAAGAGACGCGCTATTTCCTCATCAGATAAGCCTGTTCCTTCATCAACAATATCCACACACAAGTAACCGTGCATTTCAAAAACACGAATTGTTACAGCGCTATTAGGGTCTGAATAAGTAATCGCATTATCCAATAAATTAACTAACGCCCGTTTGGATTCCTCAAAATTGAGTGATAGTACCGGTATATTTGCTAGCAAGTCTTGCTGAATTGTGATTGATTTAGCCTTCGCACGATCTGTAATTGACCAAACTGCCTCATCAATGACAACACCTAAATTAGTTTCATTCATATCAAGTTCAGATTGGTCGTCCAGCCGTGCCATTAAACTCATAGCATCAATCAAATTTGCCAAGCGGTCTAATTGACCTTCCATCATAGATAGGCGCTCGGGTGTCGCTAATTGTGGCTTGCGTTGCAGCAGATACAACGACGTTTTCAGTGTTGTAATCGGCGTTTTAAGATCATGCGCGGCATGGCTCAAAAAAGCATACATCTGCTGTAATTCTAGCTCGCGTTCGGCACGCATTCGTTGTTCTTCGATGACTTGCTGTTGTAATTGCTCAAGTTGATTATCTGTCTGCACCATCATATGATATACAACTCCCAAATCTTTTACCCTAGCTCTATCTTACCAAATATTACAACATCAATGTTGCTAAGATTCTATAAAAATTAAGGCATACGTACCTTAGATTTAGAATCGGCATAGATAGAGAGCAAGACACCCATCGCAATCAAGGTGCTACCAATCCATAAAGGACGTGTGAAGGCTTGCCCTAAGAATATCCATCCCAGTAATGCGCCACTAATCGGTTGCATGAAAAATAATACTGACGCAGTTGACGCATCCAGTAGTGCAAATGCCGTATTCCATAACCAAAAGGCAACGGCTGTTGAGACAATGCCCAAAAATAAGACCCCCAGTATAATACCGCCATCAATCGCTGCTGTATTGATCGTCACTTGAGACATTTCCCAAATAGCAGCAGGAATGACCAACAAAAAACCACCTATAAAGGCAATCAGCGTGATGTAAAGCGGTTCGATGCTGGAGTAATAAGCACTTGTCCAGCGCACCAATACGCTATACAAGCCCCATGTAAGCGCCGCAATTGCAAGAAAAATATTGCCAATAAATGTATCTGATGAAAAATCAACTTGTGTTAGATCAATAATGATAAGCACGCCGATTGTTGCAATGAGAACAGCAATTAAGCGTAAGGGGGTTAAACGTTCATGTAGAATAAATGCTGCAAATAGAATCACAAATGTGGGTGTAGCACTCGTGACGACTGCGCCATTAATCGCGGTTGATAAATCTGTGCCGACAAACTGCGCCCCTAAGCTAATACCATAACCAACGACCCCAGTACCGATGCTCATCAGCCAAAAACGGCGTGGTAAATGAGGGCGTGGTTTACCAATTACGAAAATACTCAGGCTCAATGCGCCCAATAGCAAACGAAAAAATAATAAAGTAAAAGGTGGAATCACCTCTAACACAACATCACTGACAACATACATACCACCCCAAATAGCAGCAGCCGTCATCCCATATACAATTCCCTTGACCATCGCTTAACCTCGTTTCGCTTGCCAATCGTGGCGCAAGATCGCATAATGATTCACATCATGGATTTTTCGATGATTGAGCGCAGGAATATCACGGATTAAGGCTTGGCGTGATGTCCCTTCATAGATCATTCCAATTTTTTCCATCACACGTTTGCTGCCTGTGTTGCCTTCAAAATAGCTGGCTTCTACACGATTTAAATTAAGTTCTTGAAAGCAAAAATCAACAATAGCCTGTGCAGCTTCGGTTGCAATCCCATTGCCCCAATACGGTTGTCCAATCCAATAGCCAATCTCAGTGCGTTCATTCTGATAATCAGCCCTGAAACCAATCACACCCAAAAATAGCGCATCAGAGCGCCGTGTAATCGCAAAAGTGAACCGTGTTTTACCATCATATGCTTCATGAATATTATTGATAAATTCAATCGCCATCTCAGGTTCATAGGGATGCGGCATCGTCAAAGTTGTAAGCGCAACTTGAGGAGATTTTGCTAGCTGATAAATGGCATCAGCATCAGATAGCTGTGGTAAACGAAGTAGCAGGCGGTCAGTTATTAGTTGGATTGATTTATCAAGCATGATTGATCTCAATGATATAAACGAGTAAAAAAGATTATCATACTATGATTTTGGGAATCATTATAGGCATTTATGACCTTTTAAGGGTCATTTTATGGTGAGGGCATTACATAAATATAGGGGTCTACAGTGAGTTTGTGATCTCAATTGCACGAATAAAGTATCTGTCGATACATTAGGTTAAGGCTTGACGATAGGCAAGGTTACAATAAAGCAACTCCCCTGCCCAATTTCCGATTCGACGCTAATTGTACCGCCATGTTGTTCAACCAACGTTTTTACAATCGATAAGCCCAAACCTGTACCTTCTTGTGTCATGTGTTCTTCGGTGTTCACACGCTGGAATGGTTCAAAAATTGTTGCTTGAACATCATCAGGAATCCCTAAGCCATTATCGATCACTTCAATGACAACCGTATCATGCCCAACTTTAGATACAACATCAATATGTCCATGCTCAGATGTATATTTAATCGCATTAGAGATCAAATTATCTAATACCCGTGCGATACGCTTCGTATCGACTAAAATTGCAATATCTTCGATAGGCGGATGATATGTTAGGGTGATAAACTTTTCTTCGGCGCGTACCTTCATATCCATCACAGCTTGCTCAACAAATTGATTGAACGCAACCCCTTGGCGATCAATGGTGCTTTCAGTTTCAAGTTGTAGTAAGCCCAGAATATCGTAAACAAGGTTACTCATCTTATCGACACCGCGCCGAATAGATTCCACAAACCCAAGCACTTGTGTATTATTGGCAGCTTTAGATACCATCTCGATCATATCGGCATAACCCGAGATCACAAATAAAGGGTTCTTGAGATCATGCGTTGCTGACCCAATAAATTGTCGGCGTAAGGCATCCATCCGTTCGTATTGCTTACGCTCACGCTCGCGCAATTCCTCAATCTCACGTTTTTGGCGTAAGAGTGTGACTTGTGTTTGAATCCGTGCAATAACTTCGCGGTATTTGAATGGCTTCGTGATGTAATCTACCCCACCAACTTCAAAGCCTTCCAGAACATTGCTCATATCATCAAGTGCGCTGATAAAAATAACAGGAATATCGCGTGTCACTTCATTTGCTTTGATACGGCGACACACCTCATACCCATCCATAATCGGCATACTAATATCGAGTAACACAACCTCTGGCAACTTTTCTGCAACTAAATCCAAAGCAGTTGCCCCATCCATTGCAGAATAGATTTTATATTGATAGCGTTCTAGCATATTGACTAATAAATCGACATTCATCTCATTATCATCAACAACCAGTACCGATATATCTGATAAATGTGTTGCCACTACAGCCTCTTTGTTTGGCATCATGTAAGTCAATCGTCATCAATTATCATATAAGATGGACAAAGCTCGCCTTGTCCTGATAATCCTCAATTAGAGTATTGCTTTTAATCGCTAGCTTTGCTCTTTTCAAGGACTTCAATTTGTTTTTCGGTATTTCGCAGCAATTGCTTGGTCATGTTGACACCGCGCTGACCTTTTTCTTCCATTTCAGCAATTCGACTGCGTAATTTTTCAGCAGCACTATACAGTTTTTCTAATTTAGAATCGGCTGTAACAGGTTCGTTTTCTTCTGGTTCAGCTTGTGCGGATGCCGATGCCTCATTCGATGATGCCGTGTCATTTTTTGACGCTTCGGGAGCATCTTCATTTTTTGCTTTGTTCGCTAATTTTTCAATCCGACGGGTTGTCACACTATTCGCAAATACAGCAATTGATTCTGTCTCACCATCGTAAAAAAGCGTCCCCTCGATAATGAGGCGATCACTCTTATATTCATTGATGGATTCTTCAACACCTTCCCAATGCTTCCGTGACATATACACAGTATAAATCGTTGGGGTAAGGGGTGGATGTGGCACACCTTTTGGCAATGGGGTTTTCTTGTGAACATGCTTGATTGTCGTCATAATGCTATGATCTTCTTTGACGACTTTGCCGGGGCGACCATGTAAATGAATGGTCACATAACGCATATTACCTTGTAGGTCTTCATCATCAACGAGATCGTCAATAAATTCGTGACGCTCTTCCCATTCGACAACACGCCCTTTTTGCCCAAAATGAGGGAAAATAACCGCACGTTGCTCATCGGTCATTTTACCTTTGCACAAGTAAAAGAAAACGCCACCCTTAGTACGCCGACGTTTGCCGTCATCGGTTTTCATACCGCCAGCTTCTTCGATTTTGTTGGTTTCATCCACACGCGTTTGCACAAATTCACGCCCGATATGTTCAACCATCGCTGCAATTTGGCTAATGGGTTTATCATCTTTTTCACCAAGCATTTTCGCAATTTCTGCGGTATAGGCTTGAATTTCTGCTGTATCCATTGTCATTGATTTATTTGCTCCTTATCCCCTGCAATCATAGCATGTTGCAGCAATTCCTACCCCTAAAATTATGATCTACCTTGTAATAATAATTCATTAAACACAATAAATTTGACTGTAATATCTAGTGTAACATAGGATATTATTTTATATACACCGTTATGATGAAAATTGGATCACACCGCGTTTACCATTAACACGCCATCGGCTATCCTCACGATCAAGCATTGCAGCTTGCGAATGGGTAATTCCTACAATAGGATCACTCTTGAGGGTGCGTAATGCAACAAAAGGCGCAGGGATTGGCGCAACAATCGCAGAAAAATTAGTTTCAACGTCCCAGATTGTATCGTATACCGCCCGTCGATAATTGGCATCTCCTTTAGAGATGATAACACGCGCTTGTGAAAAAGCCTTGTGAATGTGACTAGGTAAATCATCATAAAAACGGCTCGTATGCCAGAAAAAATCAGGTTGTACGCGCAATTGTCCACGATTGATCGCGGCTTGTAAGGTCGCCACCATTTCATTTGACTCAGGGGCAATTTTTGGCAGTGCCGTTAGCATCCACCGTATATCGGCAGCCGTTGCATCACTGACATAGGTTGGATTCATCTTGACATGCACAATGACCAACAATCCCAATCTGACCAATTGTGTCATAAGCATGAGATCCATAGCAAGTTCTGTGCCAAAATTATCCGTAATGATATGAACTGCGCCTTGACCATCGAGAATCGTCGCAACAACCGCATCAGACTCATCAATTAGTAAATCATCAGCATCGACATGCTGCCCATGTGCCATTGCATCAGGCAAACTTAAATCAATCCGATTACCCCATAGTGACAAGTGCAACATTTCACGTAAAACATCATCTGGATGACCGTCAATAGTGAGTGCATAAGTAAGCTGTGCTTTGAAGCCAGCGCTATAGAGTTCATCATTTTTCATAGCATGATAAGGATCATGCCCTGTTTGCCAAAATTGTACACGATTAATAATTTCACGGAAAAAGTGCATCTCCGCGAAATACCATTCTATCGATTGCCATCTCAGAGACGTTTTATCAGCAAAATCCACTTGCCATAGACTGGCATCAGGCGCAAGGTAATCTGGAGGTGGTAGCACAGCATTGGTCATCAGACTATGATACAGGTCATCCAGCGCATGATTAATATGCTCAGAAAATGTGTTACGCGCTTGAATATCCCGTATGATCTCTGGGATGCGTGTTTTCATCGTGTCGTGTGCAAATGGAAAACGTTTATCCGTACAAATAGGATTTGCTTGCATAGTTTGGCTCGGTGTCTGGTTGATAAGATTAACTATTTCCAGTATTTTACTTGATTTGAATAATGCGCCTCATGAAGTACTAGAAAAGATACTCACGCATAATACTACCTTAGCTGATACGATCTGTCATTTCATTAGACGATTTATTTATGACAAAAATGGCGTAATTGCGACCCAAATTGCCCAACCAATGACCATCAGCAAACCGAAAATACCGTGCAATTTAGCGGTATTGCCTTGTGCTGGATGTAAAATTTTAGGATCGGTTTCGGTATTAAAAATATGAATGAGCTTACGCGTGGTCGGAATCATCAAAAGTGTGAGTAAGGTTGTCACAGGCATCCAGCCAATTAGAATCAGTATAAATTGTGATAGATAGGCTGCTGCGAGTAGACCAACATATTCTTTACGGGCAATATCACGCCCAAATTGTACAGCAAGTGTCCGTTTATTGGCTGCCCGATCCGCTTCTAAATCTCGGATATTATTGGCGTGCAAGATCGCTGCTGTCGTGAACATAATTGGGAAAGAGATCAGCGTTAGTTGTAACACTTTGAAGCTATCAAGCTGTGGTTGCATCACATAATATGCCCCAATGACAATCATAGGACCCATGAAAACGCCTGCTGCAACTTCACCCAAGCCGTTATATGCCAGTGGATAAGGTCCTGCGGTATAGGTGATTGCAATCAGCACCCCACCAATACCAATGCCCCATAACCAAGGACCACTCTGGAATAAGAGGAATAAGCCAATCAATGACCCTGCAAGTGTTGCAAAAATTGCGCCATAGAGAATTTCTTGTTCGCTGAGTAATTTTTGCTTGAGCGCCATGCTCTGCCCTGCTTGCTTGAGATCATCCGAGCCACGCTTAAAATCCATATATTCATTGACGAGGTTGGCTGTTGTCTGGAGGAACATGACACCCAACAACGACAATACGAAGTAGAACAGGTTAAACACGCCATCTTGTATCGCAATAACTGCTGCCAATCCCATGGGCACAAATGAAGCCGTAAACACACGCGGACGTGTTGCTTGTACCCATGCAGCGACTTTCGATTGTTTGGTTGCTGTTGCCATTAAGTCATTGCCTTCTATCGTTAGTTAATTGAATTGCTCCCATCATAGCGGATAGCAGCACAAGTTCCTATTCTATGCACTTGCTTTTTATACAGTTTCTAAGGCGCTAATGCTACTTAACGCAAATAATGGATAAGCGAAGTCGATCACATCTTTCATGGCGAAAATGCAATAATAATTAGTTTAGACAAGTAGAGTGATACAGTTCTTTATATCAAATTACACCTTAGTTCTCTTTTTTATTACGATCGCGCCATTGTTGACGGAAAGATTTTTCAGCAAATTTAGGGAAATCTCGGTATTGTTGCCAATTGCCCAATACACCGGGAAGATGATTCCCTGTGAGCGCTTGTCCTAATTTAGCAGCCTTGCCACCCATTTCAAATAAGGTTGGGTTGCTATTGCCAAATGCCCATGCTTGGATGCCTTGTTGCCATCCCAATGTGCCGATACCTGCTTCTACCAGATCATGCCGTAAATCGAGCAACATCCGAGGAAGGTCAATATCAACGGGGCATACTTGCTTACATGAGCCACATAAACTGCTGGCATGAGGCAAGGGGCTGGCATTATCTAAGCCTGTCAGCAAGGGGGTAATCACTGCACCGATAGGTCCTGCATAAGTTGCGCCATAACTGTGTCCGCCTACATTGCGATATACAGGGCAAGCATTTTGGCATGCGCCACAACGGATACAAGCGAGCGCTTCCGCGTATGTGCCTGTGTAAATCTCGCTGCGACCATTATCAACCAAAATGACATACATATGTTGTGCGCCATCAACTTCATCAGCACGCCGAGGACCATTGATGATATTGGTGTAGACGGTTAAATTTTGACCTGTGCCACTACGCGATAAAACTTGGGTCAATGTCGCATAATCGTCAAGTGTTTCGACAATTTTTTCGATGCCGATTAAAGCGACATGCACATCAGGCATCGTTGTAACCATGCGTCCGTTGCCTTCATTCATCACTAAGGCAATGCTACCTGTTTCCGCAATGATGAAGTTACCGCCCGTAATCCCCATATCAGCATGGATGAAATCGTGGCGTAATTTTTGGCGTGCGAAAGCGACCATCTCACCTGCATCATCAGTAGGAGTCATACCGAGCTCGCGCACGAAAATATCACGGATTTCAGCTTTGGTTTTATGAATCACAGGCGCGACGATATGGCTAGGCGGTTCATCATTGAGTTGGATGATATATTCGCCTAAATCTGTTTCGACCACGCGCAAGCCATTGGCTTCCAAAGCATGGTTGAGATGTAGCTCTTCTGTGAGCATACTTTTACTTTTTGTGACCGTCTGTACAGCATGACGCGCTGCAATATCTAAGACATGCTGATTGGCTTCTTCGGCATCAACTGCCCATAGAACCGTAATCCCATTAGCGATTAAATTCGCTTCGGCTTGTTCCAGCAGATCAGGCAATTTACGCAAGGCACGCCGTTTGGCTTCTTTAGCTTGTTGGCGCAATTTTTCGCCGTGTGTATCACCTTCCGCAAACATAGCATCCAAACGCTTATGATAAGCATTATGCGTTCCTTGACTCACCGCCGTTTGTAAATCAGGTTGATGAATCGCTATATCTGCGAGTTCTACAAAATTATTAGCTGTTTGCTGTACCATTGCGCCCGATCCTTGATACTATCACCAGTCAATTACAATCCAAGTATACCCAAGAATTTCTAAAATAGTTTTAACACCTAATACCATTCGTCATTTTATGTTTCGTTCAATCATCCATGCTTTCAAGGATAGCTTCCCGAGCCGCCTCATATTCGGATCTTGAAATTAAGCCTTGTCGGCGGGCATCTTCAATTTGTTGCAAACGTTCTGCCAATGTTTTTTGGGAGGCGCTAGTCATTGAACCTGTCATTGCACCTAGCACTTGCTGAACTTGTGCCATATTTTCATGGGGGATATTGCCGTGCTTGACGATAAAAGATTGCCCATCTTGTTCATCAAACAGACCCATAAATTTTTGCGTTTGTTGTGACTGTATCCGACGCGCACCAGCAAATATAAGTCCTAAACCAGCTAGTAAGGGTATGCTAAGCACCGATAATGCAATTCCTACAATGCTGAGGGTAACATCACGGCGCATTCCATCACTTGTTTCGCAATAATAATTATCACTACTATCTTCTGTTCCTGCAAAGCGTGTGATCGAAATTAAGGCTTCATCGGGTTCGCATAAATAGGATGCAAATAGCTGATTAGTCGCATCAACCCGTGTAGCTGTCAATGTGGCTATGAAGAGAAAAATTCCGATAATAATCAAAATAACACCTAAAACGATACGCTTCATGCAACAATCCTTCCCCATATAATATCAATATGATTAGTATAGAGCGTTATTTAATTTATTATTACAAACTATATAATTATTTTTATACTTCAATCACTGGCTTTACCATCACGTTCGTTACCGCGTTTAAAGTTACCTGTGACTTTTGCCAGCACCAATTGTTGTGCGTGCCAATCCAAGCCCTCAATATCACTGATAAATTTTTTAGCATTTTTGCCTGAGAGGGTTTTAATCAATTTATTCTCGTAATACAGCAACACCCGTTGATCTTTAGTAATTTGATAATCAAAGGGTTCATCTTCTAATTTACCACGCGCATCAATGTTATCATTCTCAGACATCGCTTGCTTACTCCCCGCTCTAATGAGTATTCGATTGGTAGATTATGCCAGTTGCTTGTGTCTTTCATAGCTAAATTGTACTGTGATAGACAAATATCAACGAGTGCAAAGGATTTATGATGAGTTTACCTGACCACGCTTATTATCAACTGACGGATGATTTACGGATTGCGCGGATACTCAATGGGATGTGGCAAGTCTCTGGTGGACATGGCGCGATTAACCAAGCCGTCGCCATTGATCGTATGATGGATTATCATCGGGATGGATTTACAACATGGGATTTAGCCGATCATTATGGACCTGCGGAAGATTTCATTGGTTTATTCCGTAGCGCGATGATCGAAAAATACGGCGATTCTGCCTTAGAGAATAGCCACGCCTTCACCAAATGGGTGCCACGCCCTGTTGCGATGCCCTATGAAAAAGTCGCTGCTGCGATTGACATCAGCAAAAAGCGAATGCGCGTCGATGCGCTCGATATGTTGCAATTTCATTGGTGGGATTATAGCAAAAATGCTTATCTGGATGCGCTCAAACATATGGCAGATTTACAAGCCAATGGGCATATCAAGCATTTATCATTGACCAATTTTGATACCGAACACACCGCAAAAATACTGGATGCAGGTATCAAGCTAGTATCCAATCAGGTGCAATATTCGATTATTGATCGTCGTCCGCAAGTACAGATGGCAAGCTACTATGCCAATAATGACATGAAATTATTGACATATGGCACGCTGGCAGGTGGCTTGTTATCAGACCGCTATCTCCAGCAAGCTGAACCTACAGGTACACAATTAGCAACTGTCAGTTTACGTAAATACAAACAAATGATTGATCTATGGGGTGGCTGGACACTCTTTCAGGCGTTGTTAACCACGCTGCGCGGTATTGCCGACCAATACGGCGTGAGTATTGCCAACGTTGCTGTGCGCTATGTCTTGCAACAACCAACTGTTGCAGGGGTCATTGCAGGCACACGCTTGAGCATCAGTGATAATCGGGATGATAACAAACAGGTCTTTAATTTTGCACTCAGTGAGGCTGATCTCAATAAAATTGATGCAATTAGTGAACAATCTCATGATCTATTCACTATCATTGGCGATTGTGGTGATGAATATCGCTAATACCATAAAACCAAAAACTCCCCTGTGTGGGGAGTTTCCTAGCAATTTATATCGGCAACGAAATTTTAGCTTATTTGCGCTGGCTCTATAGGGCTTAATTGACCCTCTGCGTTGAATTTGCCAACAATTTTTCCGTTCATATCGAATGCCATACTACCGAGTAATTTCATAGGACCATAAGATGTATCACCCATTGGATGAATGATAAGTGTATGCGGATTGAATGTACCAATGCGCGTACCTGATGTATCAAAAATAGCGGTTGGGCGCTCCGGTAAATTATTCGGATTAAATGGTAGTTGCTGTGTCATAATTGCCCTCCCCTGAGGTTTTTTGCACGATATTGTGCAATCTGTAACAATCAGAATATCAGGTTTACAAATCCCATACAATGATAATTGGTTCAAAAAATAATAATCGTAACAAATAGCAAATTCCGATGCTTCAATTTAGTCAACTTGCACAAAGCTAGCATTAGTAGCTACATTAAATGACCTTTTGATGGGGTTATCGATTAAAAGAGCTTTCATTCAACACAGAAGGTTCAAAACCTTCTGCTAGCCTATTTGTAAACCCAATAAATGAGTTCTTTTTAGCAGATGTTCACTAAACAATAGCTAATAATTTTGGCACAAAAAATAGTCTTTTTCTTTTTTTCTCTGTGCCTTTGAGTCTTTGTGGTTCATATTTTTCTTAACTTGATGCCTATGGAGTGCTGTGTTCATCGTTCTGGGTTATGAGAAAAAATTTTGTCTTTACTCAGAACCCAGCACTCAGTACAAAAAATTCTGTTTAAGGGTTTTCTACCTTAATTACTCTGATTTAAAACTAAGTGCATACCATCATTTAGAGAGACTACCTGAATTGATGATGAACATACCATATAGAACCATCCCTTGTATCATCGGCATGAAGTGCGTCACAATAGCACATCATTATTAGCAATCTTTAGAAAGTTAAGCGCAATGCTCACAATTAATCGTGATCGTTTTTTAGGCATGATGCAAACACAGGCCACAATCGGCGCAACAGAAGATGGCGGTGTCACCCGTCCATCCTTATCCGAGGCTGATATTGCTGTTCGGAAATGGTTTCGAGAACAAATTGAATCAAACGGACTCATTTATCAGATGGATGGCGCTGGCAATCAATCAGGCATCCTCAAGAGCAGTGATCCCCATGCAAAAACGCTGATGATTGGCTCACATCTTGATAGTGTCCCAAATGGTGGGCGTTACGATGGACCACTCGGCGTGATTTCTGCTTTAGAAGCCGTCTTAACACTCAAAGATGCAGGTCAAGCCTTACCTTTTGATCTTGAGATTATTAACTTTACCGATGAAGAAGGCTCGCTAGTGGGCTTACTCGGTAGTGGTGCAATAACAGGTAACTTGCACCAAGACTCATTGACTGTTCCGCGTGGTGGACGGGCAACGCTCGAAGCAGGGATGGCACGCATAGGTATTAGTGATGCCAGCATACTCGCTGCTAAACGTAAGCCAGATACAATCGCTGGCTATATAGAAGTGCATATTGAGCAAGGCACACGCCTTGAAGAAGCCCAAGTCGATATTGGGGTTGTCACCAGCATTGTGGGCATTCGCTCATTATGGTTGGTTTTTGATGGCGAAGCAGCCCATGCAGGTACAAAGCCAATGGCAAAGCGCAAAGATGCCTTCTGGGGAGCATCGCAATTTGCAGTGAGTGCCAAAGCCCATATTATTGAACATTTTCATCCCGGTGTGGTCAATTTTGGGGCAATTGAACTTAGCCCGGGAGCATTTAATATTGTGCCCAATCAAGTTCGATTAGGGGTAGAATTTCGTCATGGTGATACGGAGCAACTAAATCAAATGGAAACGGTGCTGCTAGATATTGCGCACCAAACTGCTCATGACATGGGCTTAGATTTATCTATTATACGGATGCACGATATTGATGCTGCGCCGATGTCTGAATCATTTGTTAAAGCAGTGACAGATGCGTGCGACACACTCAATTTATCCCATACACAATTACTCAGCTTTGCAGGACACGATGCCCAATCTATGGCAAAAATTACCCATAGTGTCATGTACTTTGTGCCATCTGTAGATGGTATTAGCCATAATCCGAAAGAATTTACACGCGATGAGGATTGCGTCAATGCAGCCAATGTGATGCTCCATACGGTTTTGAAACTCTCGCATAGCACCGCCTAAATATCTTCTTAGCACTTCAAGGAATTTTGAGTATGGTTAGCAACATAGGTCAAAGTTCCTAAGTCACTTATCCATTAGAACACTATTATGAAATATTCATTGATTAAGGACAGCAATATTGAGTAATTATGGGTATAATGAATATCAAGATAAGATGAGTGGTTAGTCCTCTACAATTATGATAGCTAATAATAGCAACCAATTCTCTGGGAATATGGGTTCTGCTGATATTTGGGCAGAAACACAGCCAATGCCCTATGCTGATAGGTACGATGTCTATCTCGCAAACCTATACACTATCATCAATACCAAGCTGTTAATTCAACATAATCGTCATATTATGCAAACCGTAACAACGGCTACCAATGAGACTGTGACACTCAATCACCTCATTAATC
>JBAUIA010000207.1:0-24806 GCA_049680565.1 Phototrophicaceae bacterium | reverse complement strand
GTGCAAACGGGGGAGGTCTTCTATAATTTTTTCGGGCGCTAAATCAATCCGTTTATTAACGAGGCGTTGTGGTAAAACAGATGTCAGTGCGCCTAAATCTGCACCATGCGGATTATCGCGCAATGTGCGAATACGAACATTATGCGAGCCGTATTTCAGACCGAGATCAATGAGTTGAGTCGGATTAAACTGTGTGAAAAGGTCTTTAGAACCAGCCCGACGGGTATCTGCTTCCATACGGATGCGTAATTCACGCAGAATTTGCCAATCATGGCGTTGATTGTCATCAATTTCATAGAGTGCTTCGGAGAATTTCGCCGTGTTGCGAACCGCTAATGAATGAAAGACAACATCATAATGCTCAACTTCTAAGCCTGTCGTCGGCGGTAAGATGATATTAGCATGACGGGTTGTTTCATTGATATAAATATCAATCGCAACATGATAATCGAGGTTTGAGAAGGCTTCATCCAACTGTGTGCCATTGGGTGTTGATAAGATGGGATTACCTGCCATTGTCACCATCGCACGGATTTGACCGTCACCTTCAGTCAACATTTCTTCTGCAAGTACCGATACAGGTAACTCGCCACTAAATTCAGGACGTTCACGGACACGGCTTTGCCAACGATTGTAATTACCAACTTGTCCTGTAGCGCTGGTGATGCCGACAACATCAAAAGCAGGTAAGGTGAACATTGCGCCACCTTCTTCATCGAAATTGCCTGTTAGGATATTGATGGTATAGATTGCCCAATTGCATAAACCACCGAAGGCTTGCATCGAAACACCCACACGTCCATAACATACAGCGCGTTCTTGGGCAGCAAATTCATGCACGATTTGGCGAATATCTTCAGCAGAAATACCTGCTAATGCACTGACTGCTTCTGGTGAAAAATCGGCAACTTGTTCCCGTACAGTCTCTACGCCGTCAATGAAGGATGCTAATCGCCCCAAATTAATCAGCTTATCTTCAAATAAAGTATGGATGAATGCCAATAAGAAGAGAGCATCTGTCCCCGGTTTGATGAAATGATGGGCATCAGCAAGTAGTGCTGTTTGGGTTTTGCGCGGATCAAGAACCGTAATTTTACCGCCGCGATTTTGAATCGCTTTCAGACGATTTTTGACATCAGGGGCAGTCATCAAACTCCCGTTAGATTGTAAAGGATTCGCGCCTAATATCAGCAAATAATCGGTACGATCAATATCAGGAATTGGTAATAATAATTGGTGTCCGAGCATGAAATAGGATGCAAAATGATGGGGTAATTGGTCAACAGATGTTGCTGAGAAGCGATTCTTAGTACGCAAGCTACGGATGAAAGGCGCACCAAATAATATCGACCCTGTATTGTGTACATTGGGATTGCCCAGATAAATGCCAACGGCATCGTTTCCATATTGGGCTTGTACAGTTTTCAGATTCTGAATTACATCATCATAGGCTTCATCCCATGAAATTTGTTCCCAGCCGTCATCTGTTCGGCGCACGGGATATTTGAGACGATTGGGATCATTATAAATATCTTCAAGCGCGGTTGCTTTGGGGCAAATATGTCCACGACTGAAAGGATCATTCTTATCGCCACGAATTGCGAGGATTTTATCGCCATCTAATTCAATTTCTAATCCACAGAGGGCTTCACACAAATTACAGGCGCGATAGTGCTTGCGCGTTGTTGTCATAAAATAATCTCCAGAATAAAATCAATAGTAATCTAATCTATATTCAATTAAATCATAAAGCACTCAATCTGCCTAGTTTTTGGGTAAATTAGGCTTTAAAAATCATCTAAGTTGTTATTTTGTATATCGGTATCAGGGAAAATGGGGGCAAAGGTGCGAAAAATCGGTCTAAATTTTAGAATTTGAGAATTTGGATAGTATTGATACAAGTTCAAACGAAACACTATAGATACCTTTAAGCTATTGACCCGCTAAGAGGATGCTTCATTTGTGAAAAATTTTCTTAGCGGGTGTTTTCTTCAAATATATAGACGATACTAGTAAAGTTATTCTGTACCGATGCCGACAGCCGTATATGTAATTTCGGCAAAGTTCACAGCAGATGGCTCTAGCAGGGCGGTAGCGTTTGTATCATCCTTGAATTGTTCTATAAAGAAAGCCGTGGCGAAGTGCTTAATGAGGTCATGAGCGCGGACAATTTCGCCTATGTAGCTATCCACATAGATGCCATGACCTGCACCTTCAATGAGAACGAGTAAGCGCGGCTCGCTATTTACGTTATCAAATACCACTATGCCGTTACGCTCTGCTGGCGCGGTTGTATCTGCCGTTCCTGTGATGACCATCAGTGGCATTGTCACACTCGCCAAACCATCTGCGCCGAGCATGTCTACACAACACGGGGCAAGCAGTACAATTGCCTTGATGCGTTCATCGACAGCACTCTGCCACAATCCTTGCGGAACAGCATCTAAGCCAACCGTTTCAGCTAGCATTTGCTGATAACTCGGGTCACAAAGCGCGTTCTCCTCCGTCGATACGCCTTCGCAAGAAGTTTCCAGCGCCGTGCTATCTATGACTGCGCCACCTGCTATTAAGGCGGTATGCCCACCAAATGAAAATCCTGTCACACCAACTGCATTCATGTCTAGTAGTCCAGCGAACTCGCCGTCTGTATTGATTGCTTCAGCATAATCAATCAGTTGTGTAATATCTTGCGGACGATAGCCGAAACTCTGTACGACATCGTCGGGGCTGGTGGTATCGAAGAAGGTACTACCGACGTGATCTACTGCAATGACGACAAAGCCCCATGATGCAAGATGCTCTAGGTAATATGTGCTTTCAAATCGCGCACCAAATAGCCCATGTGAATAAATAATGAGTGGATAAGGTTCATTCGCTAACTCTGGTAGTGCATCTTGAATTGCTTGTCCTTCCATGACCAGTCCGTTAAGTTCGTAGGTATAGGCTTCATCTGCATAGTCGGGGTTCAATGCTGGATACCACATTGTGGCATTAAGGTTATAATCCTCATGTTCAACAGTGAAATTCACCACGCCAACACTGTGTGCGCCACGTATTGCATAAGCAAGGATTTCGTCTGACTGTGCCTGTATATTTAAGCCCAGTACGAAAAACCCTAGTAAAATAATGAGACTTAATATTGATTTGAGAGAGAACATATTCATATCTTTCTTGAGTTAATTAATGACTAAACAATAGGTGTGTGTTGATCTGGATAGTGGCAAAGCAATAGCTAGCCTACTATCCAAAACGGATAAGGCGACCCTAATATACGATTCAATTATGCGAAATAAATGGGTTGTGGCGCTTATGATGTGCTAGGCATTTGCTCCCTGCTGATGTTGCCATAAACTGATGAGCTTTGTACCATCAATTAGCATCATAATGACAATCGTGAAGAATGTAATTATCGCGGGCAACTGGTCAAAGGGAAGTTGCACATCTACACCAATAATCTGTTTAAGGCTCTCCAGTATTGGAACATACAAGGCGAAGTAAAGACCAATTGCGGATATGAGGTCGAGTACCGTTTGCATCAACCACGTTCTCACTGTCCAGCGATGACGAAGATGTGCCCATACTTTAAGGTAGATGATCCCAAAAGTCGTGAACATCAACACAAGTAACCAAAATCTTGGTGCAGGTAATACTTCGCCCGGATTGCTCAAATTAAAGCGTAGTGTCAACCCGCCCACTTGCAAATAATAGAGAATGGCAATGCCGACTAGCGTACCAATGGCGATGTCCACGCTAAACTCAAAACGATTTACTGTGGCAGGATCATCTACTGGTGGTAGTTCCAATGGATTGAACTCGTTTGTTGTTGCTGTATTCAATTCCTGATCAGACTGCTGCAAAATAACGAAAATGATGATGACCACTGCCAAGAAGATAAGCGCCACAAATGTAGCTGTGAAAATTGAGCCGATTAACAAGCCCAACCAGTTGCCACCTTCTGGTGAGTGTAATGTGGCTATAATGCCAGCAATCACCACGACCACTGGCACAAGTGGTAGTCCAAAGCTTAACACCCTCATCATAAGCGGATATAACTCGGGTCCAATAAGGTACTGTTCACCGCCATATGATGTTGCCATCGCGTGCGGATCACCAAGCTGTTTTAATACTGCTACGATGTTTGCTTGGGTTGGGGACTCGCCGTAGCGATCTTCAAGCTGATCTTGGATTTGTGAGCGTAGCTCGGCTTCGATTTCTGTGCGCTCTTTCGGGCGCACATATAATCCTACTTGGTGGATATAACGGTCGATTAATTCATTCATTGTGGTCTTCCTCTAATATCTTATTCATCACGGTCACGGTTTCTTGCCATTCCGCACGTAGCGTTGCTAGTACTTCGCGCCCGTCATCGCTGA
The DNA here is from genome assembly GCA_049680565.1 of Phototrophicaceae bacterium. GTDB lineage: Bacteria > Chloroflexota > Anaerolineae > Aggregatilineales > Phototrophicaceae > JAUZRW01. The sequence goes on along the minus strand of JBAUIA010000207.1, from coordinate 20,433 downwards.
TACGGTAATACTTGCGCGGACGTGTCTCTCCCTCTCCCCATTCGCTTACTAAAAACCCCTGTTTTTTCAGTCGCCGTAATAGCGGATAGAGTGTACCTTCTTCAATATCCAGTCCTCGCTGAGCGAGTCGTTGGATGAGGTTGTAGCCATAGGTGGCGCTGTCCATTTGACTGAGTACCGCCAGTACGATGACTCCGCGTCGCAACTCCAAGCGCAACGAATTGATATGATCTTTTATATCTTTCATGAGTTATATAACCTATTTACTGTGTGTCACACAGTATTAATATACTGTATGATACACAGTATCGTCAAGAGAAGAATAGATTGTAGTGTTAAAGTGAGGAAAATTTAGTCTTGCTACTTCCTACTCTAATGTCTGACAAGTACCCAATTGATGAAGCGATTATAATACGAAGAGGGCGAAGCAATTTGAAAAATAACCTCTCTCTAAATGTGACTTACTAATGGCTTGAATGCCCTTTCTCCACGAGTGGGGGAGAAAGGGTTAGGGATAGAAGGAGAAAGCATTTTTAATATTTTTTGTGGTCGTGTACTATGCTCAATCTAACTGATACAAATCCTTAAATTTATGATTCAGATAGTCAATGTATGGTTGTACTCGGAGATCTTCATCACAAATTCGCGTGAGTAGCTCAGTCACATTATAAGCACGACCATGTTGATAGACATTATCAGTCAGCCAGTTTTTTAGCGGAATATAATCACCATTTCCTAGGGCTGTCGACAACTGTGGTAAGTCTTTGTGGGCTGCTGATAATACCTGAGCCGACATCACATTGCCGACAGTGTAACCGGGGAATGATCCGAAGCCACCACCTGACCAATGCACATCTTGCAACACACCAAGGGTATAGTTCGGTGGTGTTAGTCCCAGATATTCTTCCATTTTAGCATTCCAGACCTCTGGTAAGTCAGCAACTTTTATTGACCCATCCGTTAGCCCGAGTTCGATTTCAAAGCGCACCATGATGTGCAAATTATAAGTCACTTCATCGGCTTCAACGCGGATAAAGCCCGGCTCAACACGATTTACAGCACGGTAAAAGAGGTCAACATCAACACCTTCTAATTGTTGTGGGAAGTATTCCTTGAGGCGTGGTAAATGCACTTGCCAAAATTCTCGGCTACGTCCAATTTGGTTCTCCCACAAACGGGATGAAAATTCGTGTGCGCCATAACTCGTACCACCGACAGCATATTGACCAAGAAAATCCGTTGTTAGAGCAGTGCGGGTGAGTTCTGATGATATGTTCTGCTCATATAAGCCGTGTCCTGTTTCATGGAGCGTACCAAACAACGCCATAGGTAGATAATTTTTATCATAGCGTGTTGTAATACGAACATCTTGTCGGGTGAATGAAATCTCAAAAGGATGTGGTGCAATATCCAAGCGCCCACGATTGAGGTCATAGCCAAATTTTTCGACAATTTCGAGCGCGAAGGCTTTTTGCTGATTGAAATCGTATTCATGTTCCCAAATATTTTTTGGAAGTGGTTTATCACTGGCAACAATTGTTTTGAGGAGTGGAACTAATCCAGCTTTCAAATCCCCGAATAAAACCCGTAATTTTGCGGCGGTCATACTAGGTTCGTACTCGAAAACAAGGGCATCATAAGGATGGTCATCATATCCGATTGCTTCTGCAAGCTGGATATTGTAATCGAGCATTTTTTGCAAGAAGGGTGCAAATGCTGCAAAATCATCATTTTTACGGGCTTCAACCCAAGCATGTTCTGACTCAGGTTCTAATTCCGCGATTGCGCCGATAATTTCAGCAGGGATGCGTTTTTGTATCTCGTAGTATTGTCGGGTTTGTTGAACTGCCCGTACTGCATAAGAATCAGCATCATATCCTGCAACGTCTGATTCTGCACCATCAAGAAGTCGTGCTGTTTTATCGCTTGTGAATTTTTCTTTTGCCAATTTGTTCAGTGTTGATAGTTGCTGTCCGCGTGTGGATGCACCACCAGACGGCATCTGAGTTCGCATATCCCATTTTAGGATATTCAAAATATTGAGCAAATCATTGTATTCCGCAATATGTTGCGTCAGTGCAGCGTAAGTCATAAATGATCCCTTTTTTATTTAGCTTGAAATTGCGCGTGTTTTGCCACCATCGACGCGCATGGATGTCCCTGTGATGTAACTGGCTACGGGGGAGAGCAAAAATGCGCCCATGCGCCCAAATTCATCAGTTGTACCGAGGCGTTTCATCGGGATAGCCTGTTCAGAGCGCGTTTTAGCTTCTTCTTGCGTGATGTCAAGTCGTTTTGCCATCCCTGCATCGAGTGAGCGTGTCCGATCTGTTTCGATTCGTCCGGGAATGAGATTATTGATGCGAATACCATCTGGTGCGAGTTCATCTGCTAAAGTTTTCACAAGACCATTAACCCCAGCACGCATTACTGTTGATAAGCCAAGACGAGGAATCGGTTCAATAATGGATGAAGACGTGATGGTCAGAATAGCGCTACCTGCTGGCATATGTGGCAAGGCAGCACGAATCATACGAATCGTACTCATCAAGGTTAGATTGAAAGCATTTTGCCAAGCATCATCACTGAGTTCTTTGAAAAACCCAGCAGGTGGACCGCCTGCATTGACGAGTAGTGCGTCAATCTGTCCCCATTTTTCTACTGTGCTATCGACCCATGCTTGAATCGAATTTGGGTCGCTTAAATCACAAGCTATACCTAACGTTTCAGACCCTGTTTCAGCGTTGAGCGTCTGTGCTGCTTGTTGAACATCAGCTTCTGTTCGGCTACAGAGTGAAACCTTTGCACCATTTTCTGCTAGTGCTTTAGCAACACCATAGCCAAGACCTTTACTAGCGGCTGCAACCAGTGCAACTTTACCGTTTAATTCTAAATCCATCGTTTTTACCTTTTTAGGTTTATGAAAAGTCAATTTTCTGTGTTGGGTCTGCAATACCAACGCGCTGGAGCAACCAGCTAAGTTCCTCATGTGTGCCAGCATCAATCGGATTAAAGGGCTTGCGTGGGCTACCTTCTGCAATCGCGCCACGTCGTCTGATGAGTTCTTTGCGAATCGTCAAATTAATTTGTGGCTGGTTTTCATAACGAATCAGAGGTAGGTATTGGTCAAAAATCCGTTCAGCATTTGCGATATCCCCTGACTTGAATGTGTTATACACAGCAACCAGAATTTCGGTAAATGCGAATCCGGTCATTGTCCCTGCTGCGCCACGTTTGAGTTCTTCTAAGAGGAACATACCACCAAGACCCCCGAAAATCTCATATTTATCAGTGCGTTCTTGAATCGCACTGATTTTTTGCATGAGTGGTGGGTCTTCCAATTTTAAGTGGCGAGCATTAGGAATTTCTTCTGCTAGTGCTGCGAGAAAATCAGGCGACATAATCACACCATTAACGGGCGGAAAATCTTGTACAACTATCGGTTCGCTCACTTTTTCGGCAATCGCACTATAGAGTGCTGTTACCTGTGCATCTGTCGGGTTTTCCATACGCGGCGGCGCAATCATAACACCATCAGCGCCAGAAGCAAAAGCAGATTGACTGAGTTCAATACAAGTCGATAAATCTTGATGACTTGTCCCGACAACAATAGGAACACGTCCATTGACCGTTTCCATTACTGTATCTAGCACGAGTTTGCGTTCATCGACACTCAGTTTTGCAGCTTCGCCTAGAACACCTAAGATTGTTAAGCCAAATGCGCCTTTATCAATTTGAAAATTGACAAGGTTCTGTAAACTGGGAACATCGACAGCCATATTTTTATCAAAGGGTGTTGCAAGAATATTGAAGATACCAGTAATTTTACCCATCAATTTACCGTACCTAACATATCTTTTCCTTCGATAAATGTCATTTTTACATATTCTAGTGCATCAAGGTTTTCCAGTGGATTACCATTCATGACAATAATATCGGCTGATTTGCCTGCTTCCAATGTACCGAGATAATCATCTAGCTTGCTCACTTCAGCAGCAACAATTGTTGCACAACGGAGCGCATCATAGTTGTCTTTTTTGATACCTAGCTCCACCATAAATTTCAGTTCTGGTGCGACGACTTCATGCCCGACAACGGGACTTCCAGCATCTGTTCCAAAAGCGATTTTAACGCCAGCATTCGATGCTTTAATTAAGCCATCATAGCGTCCACGATTAGCAACCGCTTTTTGACGCTCTAAGATTTTCCATTCAGGGATATTGTACTGGCGTGCCAATTCTGCCTGTGATTGCATGACGAGGGGAGCAAGTGTTGTCACAATCGGAATATTCTTATCCAGTAGGAGTTGAATCGTTTCATCTGTCATAGAGCCACCATGCTCAATGACATCAACACCAAATTCAGCCATACGTTGAATACAATCATTGAATGTAGCATGAGCCGTAATGGTTAAGCCATTGCGATGGGTTTCATCAATGACAGCAAAGAGTTCTTCATCTGTGAATTCCAATAAATCATGGCATCCCATAATTTTGATGAGATCTGCGCCACCTTTGACTTGTTCACGTACTGCCCGACGCATTTCATCTGCGCCACTAGCTTCTCGGCAACACCAATAGGTATGTCCACCTGTTTGGATAATTGCTTCACCTGTAATCAATATACGAGGACCGGGGAAGATACCTTGTTCAATTGCTTGTTTAGAAAAGAAATTTGATTTATTCATCCCAAGGTCGCGTACTAGCGTGATGCCTGCACGTAGACTCTTAATCATATTACCAGCACTTTTGAAAGCACTGATTTCGGGGGCATCATCCATTGATTGACGTGCTAAATCATGAACACCATCCCACGCAAGATGAGCATGAGAGTTCATCATACCGGGCATAATCGTTTTACCTGTGCAATCGACAATTTGCGCGTCTGTGCTGCCTAAATCACTGCTATTGCCGATAGCTTTAATCTTGCCATCTTCGATTTCGACAAATCCGTTTTCGATCACTTCATCACCGACACAGGTCAGCACACGCCCACCTTTGAGAATACGGTGCGGTGCTGGAATATCGAACATTGGTTTGATAATTTTCTGGTAACGCCATGCTGCTGGTTCTGGCATGGTTTATTCCCTTTCTACTTGTAATTTACAAATCAAGAATACGTTTTTCTGGGGGATGCTCGGTTAAAAAGCGACTCGGCACATTGGCTTCACCTTCAGTGACAATCATGGTACTAATGGTGCGGTAGCCATCATTTTCTGGACGATAGATACCGGGTTCATTGGAAAAAACCATATTTGGCACAAGGATGGTATCATCACCGGGGGCAAGCCAAGGTGCTTCATGCCCCTCAATGCCCATTCCATGACCAATTCGATGGCGAATAGCATCCGATAACCCTGCATCTTTGAGAACAGCTAAAGCTGCTTCATTAACACTGGCACAGGTTTGTCCAGCGCGTAATGCTTTAATCGCTGCTGCATCACAATCGGCTGCTGCCTGTAAGACTTTCATCCTATCGCCTGTAGGCTCACCGACAATGAAGGTTGCTCCGCTCTCGGCATGATAACCACCAACTGATGCGCCGATTCCTGCAATTAAGGGTTCACCGGGTAAGGGTTTACGCTCAATGGGCGCACCATGCGGCAGGGCAGCGCGTGGACCACTATGGACAGTGCCTACAACGGCGCGTCCTCGTAATTTGAATAATTCGCCAACTTCGGCTTTCATTTTTTCATTGGCAGCTTCTACACATTGCCGTAAAATATCTAACTCTGTACCACCCGAGCGGATGATAGCAGCAGCATTATCGCGCACTTGCTCCAAGCAATAATCAGCATAAGACGCTGCTTGCTCAATGAGCTTGATTTCCTCAGCGTCTTTTACCCAGCGCATCTGATTCACCAGTGAGGTGAGTTGAACCCCATCCCCCAAGGATGAAAATACTGAATGTGATAGTGAATCAACAGCTAGGTTTTTGACATTGGCTTCGCGTTTCATCCATGCAACAGGATGGACTTCACCCGGAAATTCAAAATAAGTGCGAATATCACTGACCCATGTAGCGCTGGCATTCTCTTGTTCTAATAAGGGAATGAAGAGCGTCGGGTCGCCAGATTCAGGGATGAAAAATCCTATCGGACGCTCCGATGGTGTATGTAAAAAGCCTGATGCATAAATCACATTCGGCATATTGAGTAGCAAAATGCCATCATAAGGGTCATCTTGCATTCGCGCTTGAATCTCTTGTACTTTACGCCGATAGAACGCTTCACCTAAAGGCATCATGATAATGTAACCTCTTGTTGTTTGCTGCCACCGCGTTGTGCCTCAACATGAATACGAATTGCTGTACCTTCTGGCGCACGTATGAGCCACTCTAAACGTTTTTTGGTATCGTGCCATTGATTTAACCAAGGCGACCATGTGGATGTGCGTTCATCACGCCCTGCAAGATGTCCAATTTCTTGTGATTGTTGTCCCATGAGAACCTCTGCATCATCAGGCATCATAACATCAATGTTAATTGGGGCTGATGTGCCATGTTTGAGGGAGCGTTCCGTTAGATAAGTGGGTAAGAACCCATGATTGGCAACGACTGCCACAACTTTGAAAAGGTCATCGCCTAACTTTTGGCTAATGAGCGTTTCTATGGCGATTAAAGGGGTTGTTGCCGCATGTTTGAGGGTAAACATACAATTGGTGTGAATTGTATCGTGGATAAATTGCTTGGCTTCAGCACTTGTTGCCATTGATTCAGGGGGTGGATTCCGAAAAGTATACATATGTGTCCAACCACCGATTTCAATATTACCCAGTTGTGGATGCTCAAATGCTTCCCACTCTAAGAAACCTTTACCACCAAGATGGGTATCATTATAAGCAAGCAGCTTGATTTCATCATCAGTAGAACGCGCCCCAATTTGATATTTTGCTGGCACTTCAATCCCTGCTGCCAGTTGCGGATTCCATAATTCAGTCGAGAAGGTGATGATACCAAATTCATCATAAGACCATTGCATTAACGACCCAACGCGCGGTTTATCGGGGTCGTTTGTAAATTCTTCATAGACGGAAATTACAGGATAACCTGTCAATTCTGTTCCCATTGCACCGATGCGGTTATAAACAGCAAGGTCAGCGCGGGGGAGTGTGCTATCAGGTTCGACAAGCGAGGGGCGCAAATGTAAGCCCCCATGTGTATGATAACATTGCATCCCACTAATATTCGGATGCGACAAGATAAAATCTGCGACAGCTTTTGACTCGGGTTCGGATAAAGGTAAATCGCCTGCACCATATTGACGAAATTCAGGTCGCCATCCCGTAGGGAAATTACGATTTAAATTACCATCACGCGGTTTTTGGATTTCAAAATTAACACCATCCCATTCACCTTTGATGCGACCTTCACGATACATTCGATAATAAGGTCCTGTGCCAATTTCACCCGGTTGGCGTTGTACCATTAAACGCGGATCATCCGCGCTTACACGCCATTCGCCATTAGGGTCTTCGATACGCATTTGCACAATGAGACCATCCCCATTGATGTCATCTTGGCATAAGCCTTTCGTTTGTTCTTCACCCGGTAAATAACGCCCATTTCCGCACCAGTGATGTGCGCTTGTCAAGCTGATTTCTGCGCCATCAGGGTTACTACGCGGAATAATATAAAAGCTCATATGATCCAACAACCATGTGACTTCGTCATCAGAGCCATAGTTCTCTAATAGATACCAGATGGTATAGAGAGCCGTGTGCGATGTTGCAACTTCCTCAGCATGGATATGTGCATCAATGTAGAAAGCTGGTTTTTCATCATGTGAACCTGTTGCACTGTTAGTAAGGGTCATGCACCAGATGTCACGGTCTTGCCAACTTTTCCCAATTGATTGCAAACTTGCCAGTTGAGGATAAGCCTCAGCCATGCCCTGTAAATGCTGGCTTAGTTCTTGGAATAAAAAATATTCGCCAAAATGTAGTGTATAAGACATGCTCAAAACTCCTTACTAACAAATTCTGGATTAGGTTTCACAAAATGTCCGTCCCCAGCTTCGCCGAGAATTTCGCCATCTTTAAAAATTGTTTTTCCATGAACAAGCGTTTGATTCACCTTGCCTTGAAATGTCATGCCTTCATAGAGTTTGTCACAATCGCGTGCTTGGCTAAAGAGCATATCACGATGGATGGTTGTAGTTGAGTTCGGGTCAAAAATGACTATATCCGCATCCGCGCCAACTCCGATACGTCCTTTATTGGGATAGATGCCAAAACGTTTTGCGCCGTTACTGCTCACCAGATTAACCGCTTCGTTGATGGTCATTTTGCCCTTAGCAGCAGCATCCATAACACCGAGTAGTAACTCTTCAACGCCCGGTGCGCCCGGTGGGGTACTCCATAAATCAGTCCGCGCTTTTTCCTTCTCTTCAACCATAAATGGTGAGTGATCCGTCGTGATTGCCATCAAAGAGCCGTCTGCTAGACCTTCCCACAGCGCATCTTGGTCGGCTTGTTTCCGCAAAGGAGGATTAATTTTGGCATAAGGTCCAACACGTTCTAAATCTGCTTCTGTGAAGAAGAGATAATGTGGACAGGTTTCGGCTGTGGCAGTAGAGCCAGTAGCTTTGAAACGGCGGAAAACTTCCAGAGGTTCTTTTGCACTCAGATGGGCAATGTGTAAATTTGCGCCGATACTCTCATTGAGCGTGAGTAGGGTAGCAATAGCTAAGGCTTCAACATGCGGTGGACGGGATTCGCCGTGTGCTAGAACATCATTGCGTTCTGCTTTAATGAGTTGTTCTGTGTGCCATTCTAGTAATTGATTATTTTCAGCATGAACAGCACAAACTAAGCCTGTTTCAGCAACGAGTTGCAGTGCTTGATATAAATCGGCAATTTCTGGTAAGCATAAGCCTTCAAATTCATCATCACGCCCTTTAGGTGCAGATGTCATGAAAATTTTAAAGCCAATTGCACCTTCATTGACCATATCTTCAATTTCAGCGCGATCAAGCAAGCCCGGTGCCGCATAAATTCCAAAATTGACATAACAATTTTCTTCTGCAAGTTGCTTTCGCATACGAAAAATATCACCTGTTGCACAACATGGTTTACTAATCGGCATCTCAAAGATTGTTGTGACACCTCCAGCAGCAGCAGCGCGGGTTTCAGTTGCGAAGTCACCTCGTTGCGGATAAGCTGGGGCGCGACAATGAAAATGAATGTCAATTGCACCGGGTAAGACTAATTTGTCGACAGCATCAATGACCTTATGAGCGTCAGGTTCTGCCCCATGTGCGAATAATCCTATAATTGTCCCATCCTGAATTGCCACCGAAAGCGGCTCAATGCCCGTTTCAGTGACGACCTCTCCATTTACAATAACAGTATCAACTTTCAAAATATTAATCCTTAAACAGTGACTCACTAATAAATTTTATCAAAATCTGAGTTGTTGTTTCAAAATCTTCAATGTGGACATACTCATCAAAGGCATGTGCCACTTCATAACTACCGGGACCAAAGATAATCATATCACCACGGGCAATACCCATCAGATGCTTGGCATCACTACCGGGTAAATAACCAATCGGACCGGGGTCATCACCTAATTCCGCTTGAACACACGCCATGAAAACTTGAGAGAGGGGAGATTCAATTGAAGAATCAAACCAGCTAGAAAATATAAAATCACTAATTTTGATTGTTGCTGGCGATACATCTACTGACTCTATCACGGCTTTCAATTCACCTTGAACGGTTTCTGGGGCTTCGCGTGGTATCATACGGCGGTCTAACTTGATGACACACTGATCTGGCACAGCATTTGCAGTGCTTCCCCCTGCAATTACACCGACATTACAAGTCGGAACACCTACCATCGGATGAATTCGCTTGCTCAAGTCATTGTGATAGACTTCCAACGCAAGCACTACTTTTGCCATTGCGGTAATGGCATTAATGCCACGATCTGGATTGGTAGCATGCACCGATTTACCTGTCGTGGTAATTGTTGCACGCATAACACCTTTATGAGCAATAGCGACCTTATTTGCTGTTTGCTCACCAACGACGATAAAATCACAATCGGGTAAATGACCATTTTCAGCAAGCCATTTCGTACCAAGTTGTCCGCCGACTTCTTCTTCGGCAGCCCCCACGAGTATGAGTGTTCCTTCTAGTTCATCGAGATGTTGCGACGCATATTCCATCGCCAGCATCATTGAAGCCAGTGGTGCTTTATCATCAATACTCCCTTTGCCATAGATTTTGCCATCTTTGACAATGCCAGCATAAGGATCGACTGTCCAATTTTCAGCTTCGTTCGCAGCAATCGGAACAGTATCAATATGAGCATGGAGCATAACCACAGGTTCGCCATTGCCGAGGATTGCAATGGCATTGGGTGCTTCTGGTTTTTCATCAGGCGCAATCACCTGTACCTCACAACCAATCGCCTTCATTTTTTCGGCAATGTAGTTGGCAATAGCTATCGTATCACCGGGAGGATTGGGGGAGGGTATACGAATGAGTTCCTGTAAAAGTGCTACGCCATCAGTCATCAGTCTAATTCACCTTGGACTTCGGCATAGAAACAGCACCATTCGCCTGTTTGCACATTGGGTAAGGCGCGTAAGCCAAAGATCATACCATCTACAGGTGCATGAAGTTCGGCTAGGGTCGCACCGTAAACATCAACAATGGTTGCAATTTTATCGCCTTCTTTCATCCATGATTGAAATTCGAGTGAGGGTTCAGCGACAAACATGCCACTAATAGGGGCAAGTAGTGCATGTTGAACACCCGTATACCATTTTTCGGCTTGAGTCACCTCACCATCAATCATCTTGTAGTAACGCATGACATTCAAAACACCATCTGCAAGCACACGTCCTGCGCGATGAAATTCTTTTGGGAAGAGGTTGGGTCTGCCACCAAGTTCAACTGTGAGAGCATGTTTTCCTGCTTCAAACATGACAGCACCCGGACTACCCGAAGGTCGGATATTCTTGAGAATCAGTGACCAATCTTTGCCCATCGCCTTTGCGAGTTCAATGGCTTCGGGTTGCGTGGTCGTGAAGATGGTTTCAGATAAATAAGAATGAGCGCCACCAGAATGAATGCCAAGTTCAAAAGTTGCGACCTCTTTCATCCATTGGCTATGTGTGTGGGCAATTCGTTCGGTGAGATAGCCATTTTCACGTCCGGGATAGATACGATTTAAATCGTATGAAAAAGTATCGAGGGGATTACCGCGTTCGGCAGCTTCAAATGCTGGTACATTCAAGACAGGGACTAATACAACACTGCCTTTTAGCTGTGTCGGGTCAATGTCTGCATCCAACATATGGCAGCAAAGTGTACCTTCTGGTTCATCACCATGAATCACTGCATCGACCCAGATGCAAGGTCCTTCATCGACACCATTGATGACAATAATAGGAATATCAAGCGCACGACCACCCGGCAAAGTTGTTACTGGAATAACACCTTGTTCCCGTGTCCCCGGTGATGCTGTTACATTTCCAACTGTTAAATTTGGCATATCAATAAGTTCCTTTATTAAACCCGATATTTTTCAACAACCATTTGCATCCGAGCTAAGGCTTCTCGAATTAAATCTGTAGATTGCAAGATACTAATGCGGAGATACCCTCCCCAATTTTCACCAAAACCTGTTCCGGGGAAAATGAGAACGCGCCCTTCTTTGAGCAATAGATACGATAATTCTGTGGCATGGATGCCTGTCGTCGAACTATCTGTCCAGAGGAAGAATGCACCACGAGGGTCACTATAAGATAAGCCCATAGCTGTAAGACCATCCATCATCACACGCCGACGCTCGCTATAAATTCGCTTAAATTCTTCTAAGGGTTCAGTCGGACCTGTGATAGCTGCCAGTGCCGCTACTTGAGAAACACCTGCTGCTGCGCCTGTCGTCATTGCTTTGACTTTTTCCATACCTGCGATGAAATTTTTAGGGGCAGCAACATAGCCAACCCGTAATCCCGTCATGGAATAGGCTTTCGAGAAGCCATTAAGCGTCACGGTGCGGTTTTCCATACCAGGTACTGAGGCAATACTGAAATGTTTCCAATTGTCGTAAACGAATTTTTCGTAAATTTCATCACTGATGACAATTAAATTGTGCTTAATCGCAATCGCAGCAATCTCACGAAGACGTTCTTCTGTGACAATGCCACCTGTCGGATTACTAGGGGTAACAATCAGTAGTGCTTTTGTCTTGTCTGTGATTGCTGCTTCAACTGATTCAGGTCGTAAATTGAAAGCATCCTCATGATCGGTAGGAATCATCACAATTTTTGCACCCGCACTCTCAATCGCTTGATCGTAAGATGTATAACGTGGGTCGGGTACAAGCACTTCGTCACCGGGGTCGAGTAAGACTTGCATCAGCAAGAATAAACCCTCTTGTCCACCTGTTGTGATAATCACATTATCAGCAGTGGCATTAATCCCATTTTCTGCAACGAGTTTTTTAGCAACAGCAGTTCGTAAGTCTGGTAAGCCAGCAACAGGGGAGACAGGTATACGCTGGTCACGAATCGCTTGCTGTACCGTTTCGATGATATGGGTAGGCGTTTCAAGATCAGGATCACCGCGCCCGAGGGCAATCACATCAGAACCAGTTGCCATTTCCATCAGGGCGTAGCGTAAGGCAGTTCCATCTTGTGCAACTTTACGAATTTCTTCGGGGATATTCATATTATTCAGCATGATTGTTGACCATTCCGTATGCTGCCCACTGAGAAATAGAGGGGGAGCAAATTGTCATACTTTGTTTGTAAGAGCGGAGTTGTCCTGCCATCTCAGACCCTGCCATCCAGCCAACTGCCCAACCGGGTAATTGATCTTCAAACGTTCCTGTGAGAACCGTTCGTGAGGCAAGGTTTTCATCCTGTGAAATCATAGATGACGCATCATAAAGCCTTGTATTCCAGATGATCCACCAATTATGAGTGAGTGCCATCTGTAACCAATCGGCTAAATTAGGCGACGATGCGCCAATATAGAGAACGTTAATCTTATCAGGATTGTTAGGTGTATCTGTTAGAGAAAATTCTAATAGAGGCACAAACCCTTGCAGATAATCTGCCACTGAGCCATCTTCGTTATCGGTATAGAGTACCTGTGAACTAGGCGTCGCTAATTTTTTAAGCGCAACAAATTCCGCTTCTTGAATCCCACAAGTAATTGTGATGTCATCAACAGCAATATCCAGTTGATAATCGTGCTTCAACTGCTCCGATACTTTTTCACGGAGTGGGACAATACCGGGGCGCGTTGTATAGTGCGTTTTTCCATCTGCTAAGGCTTGAATTGCACCCGCAACCGCACCCGATGGGATTGGCTTCTGTTCTGCTGGAGCGGAAACTGCTTTTAATTGGGAGACTCGTTCAGCCAATGGGCGAGATAAGGTATCAGTCAAGAGACCACCTCACGTTCAAATGGAAATTCAATCCCGAGTATGTCAGCTAATTCAGCTAATTCGTCGAAAATAGCAGCATCTAGTTTAGCCCCTGTAGCCCGATATTCTTTTTCACGACGATAATCAATCTCACCGGGAACAAGAACTTCATCAAAATCGGGGCGAGTCGCCGAAGATTTAACTTCTTTGACGAAAGCATCCATTTCAGCTTTGAAGTCAGCGACAGGCATAAACCACTCAATATCGAGAGCAATGAATGTATGCGCGACATCTTGCTTGGCTGGGTTAGAGTAAGGTGCAAGACCATAACCACCACCACCGATAACGCCCGTCAGAATATCAGTCATCATCGCAAGTCCTGAGCCTTTATATTCGCCAATCCCTAACAATGCACCTGCCATTGCAGCAGAAGGATCATCGGTTATGTTACCTTCGGGTGTTAATGCCCAATCCAGAGGCATCTTTTTCCCTTCACGCTCAAACCAACGCATCATGCCTTTTCCAGCAGTTGTGAGGGCAATATCGAGTACCACAGGAAAATCACCGCCTGTAGGTGCTGCTATCCCCCAAGGATTCGTACCGACACGTCCTTCGCGCCCACCCCAAGGTGCCATCTCGGGACCGGCATTTGTCATCACAATACCGATGCAATCATGCTCCAGCGCAATACGTGCTGGAACAGCCGAAGACCCATAGTGTGTGCTATTGCGAACAATCACTGTGCCGATGCCACTAATCTTTGCTTTTTGAATCGCAAGTTCCATTGATTTTTGTGCGACAACCGAGCCTAAGCCAATATGTCCATCAACCAATGCAAGGGCAGGGGACTCTTTGATAATTTCATAAGGCGCACCGGGGATAATCCAGCCTTTACTGATGCGTTCATGATAAGTCGGCAAACGTCGCACACCCTGACCCTGACCGGGTAGGCAGCGTAATTCACTCTCCATCAAACCACGCGCACAGCGTTTGGCTTCGTCTTCGCTTACGCCCATTGCTTTAAAGGCATTAATAGTAAAAGTGTGCAAGTCGTCAACAGGCACACGAATGAGGGTAATTCCCATAATTAGATACCCTTAACCGATTTGTATTCTTCTAATTCTTCTGCTGTATACACCTGCATGACTTCAATTTCGATGCCACCTGTATCTTCTTCAAGGAAGGCAACCCAACCTTCAGGATGAACATGGCTACCTTTAACTTTACAAGCTGAACATTCTTTAAGCGTCGCACCTTTTGCTTGTGCGTCTTCGAGTGCTTTATCAATATTCTCTACTGTGTAGCAAATATGATGTAAGCCTTCGTTGCCGCGATCAGTAATCCACTGATCGAAACGTCCACCTTTATCCAAAGATTGGCAGAGTTGATACTCAATATCGCCGACATTGAAAATGGCTACGCGATTACGGGATTTCTCGTAATCATGGACTTCGGCATCCAATCCAACACCTATAAAATCTTGATAATGTTTGAGCGTGGCTTTCGCATCGTTAACCGCAAATGCCATATGCTTGATGGTTCTTTCAGACATCTTATTTCCTCAATCTGCTATATTAAATAATTCTTTGAGATTAACACCAGATGTAATACGTGGCACAATTGCTTCATTGGTAGCCGTCATTAGCAGGGTAACACCGGGACCATATCCAGCACGCGGGCTATCAGTTTGCCCCACAACACCGATACCCATCGCACCCCGTAAGAAGCCATGATTCCAGCTACTATCATAATTTTCGAGCGCAACGACATCACCCAGACGTAAATCTGTCAAACCTGCTTCAGCCAGTGCTTCTTTATCCACTGTTTGGATATGAAGCGATCCACCTTCACTCGTTAAGCCTGCTCCCGCACCCAACAAATGAGGCGGAACAGTGGCAACCACAGGCACACTCAATTTGCCATCGTCGGTAGTGGTGACTTCTAAGTTATCGATCAATTCAGGGGAGCAACTTTTGATTTTCACTGTTGGATGGTCGTCTAATTGCAGCCCGACACCCTTTGCACGGATGACAATTTTGTCACCAATTGCCATTTTCTTGCGGATGTCTTTTGGAAAATGGATAATGACCTGTTCGGAGAAACGTCCCGATTTACCCGTTACAATCCCCCGAGTTCCTTTAGCTTCACCTGTCATTACAGTGGCTATATTACCAACACAGGAGAAAATGTTTAAACCACGATTACCACGATCATCATCTAAGCTGATACTCACACCGGGATGAATACAATCCCCTAACCAACCATAGACTGAATCTCCAACTGATACGTTGTAGACGATTCCACCCCATGTTGGGAGCAAAAATGGCTTACCATCTGCATCTAATCTATAAGGTTCAGCAGGTAAACCGGGAAATCCGGGAGAGGCAATTTTACCCATCACCGAAACACTCACTATCTTATCAACATTACTACGTACGCTCATAAATCATTCCTAATGTTTAAGTAATTGGCGATGTTTGCTTCGGGCGTAATTTCCCACTCGATAGACGATTCTGGGCAACTCATTAGGGCAAGGATACCGGGTCCATGTCCATTCATAATCGAATCACCGTGAATACAAAGCGCTATTGTGACTGCACCTTTACGATAGCCACGTCCATAGCGATGGTCGGCATCAGGAATTACAATCAGATCACCTAAGCGCATCTGATCAATCCCTAAATCTGCCATGAGTTCGCGGTCTCCAGACATCAAATCTTGATCGACGTATTCAGAATTAAGTTCAGCGCCTGATCCCATAATACGCGGGGGTAACTCAATCGCAACAGGAACTTTGATACGGTTCTCGTCTATCGCTTCAATCGGTATACTGTTAATGAGTTCGGGGCTACACTTTTTCAGAAAAATCTGAGGATAATCAATGAATTCGATACCACGACCTTCTGCTATGATTTGAATAGAATCACCCACACACATCAAATCAAGCGCATCATCAGGGAAATCAATTAACAAGCGGGCATGTTCCCCAGTGACGATGCCTTCTGCACCTTGTGCGAGTCCACTGGTTACAGTCGCCTTGTTGCCCATACAGGTTAAATAATGGAGCGCAAATTCGGCATCTGCATTCGGGTTCGCAATTGATACACCGGGTTCTAAGTGGTCGGCTGCCCAACCAAATGCAGCATCACCTACACGCGCACCATAAATTATTCCAGCCATGCCGGGCAATATACGCGCATTGCCTTGTGTATCAGGCACGTAACCGGGATACCGTAGTCCGGGCTGTGAAATATTGCCTGTCACAGCCATTTGGACAAGCATATCTTCATTTGTTCTAAGAGGCATAAAAAGTCCTAATTTTTGAATAAAATAAAACGGTTTAAATGTTCATACGCCAATTGCTTGACATTGTAACTTGAGTTCGTTATAGTTTTGTCGTCTGTAGATTGTCGACAATCTACAGACAAACAGATTATAGGAAGCGATAGCGATGTTGTCAAGCAAATGAAAAAACAACCTGAACCACCTACATTGCACCAACTCAAAACACAGTCCATCCATGAACAAACCTTGGATGTGATACGAAATGCTATCCTTAATGGTGAGTTTAAACCGGGATATGTATTAACGGAGACAGAGATTGCATCGCAATTAGGGGTTAGTCGCGCACCTATACGTGAAGCACTACGTATCTTAAATACCGAAGGACTTGTCGAAACGATTCCTTATCATGGTAGTAGCGTGAGGCTTCTTAGCAAAAATGACATTCATGAACTCTATAGTATGCGTATCACATTAGAGACATTTGCACTGAAACAAATTATTGCACAATCAAACCCTGACCATGTTGCTAAATTACGCGACTTATACGAACAAATGGAACAAGCAGGGAAGGCAAAAGATATTAAAGCAGTCAATACAATTGACCGTGAATTTCATGATGATCTCATTGGCATGAGCAATCACGGTTTATTGCAATCCATATGGCAGACGGTTGCCATGCGCGTTCGCCAAGTAATGGCGCTTAGAAATCGTCGTAATTCTGATCTAACACAAATTGCACGCAATCATATCCCTATCATTGATGCGATTGAAGCAGGGGATGAAGCACTCGCTATTCGTTTATTAGAACAACATATTGAATCGGCAGGTGATTTGATGGTCGAAGGTTGGATAGATGTGGGTGATATAAGCAAATGAAGCGTGTACTCGTCACAGGAGCAAATGGGTTTGTGTGCAGTAACATTGTGACCGCACTCTTAGAGCATGGTTATTTTGTCTATGCTGTTGATTTGATTTGGGATAACCCTGTTGTAGCATCATGGTCGCCTGAGCAAGTCGAACGCATCACATCGGATTGCCTGTCTCTGCCAGCATATGAATTAGATGCTTTAATTCATGGGGCAGCGATGACAGCCGAAGCATCTGAACTTGGTTTATCTCCTGAAGATTATTTTGAGACTCACTTACAACCGACATTATCTATGTTACGTTATGCCGAAGCAAACGTGACCGGACGCAGCATCTTTATTAGCTCAAGCGGTGTCTACCGAAAAATCGTCGGCACAATTGATGAAACAACGCCTACAACACCATTAGGATTATATGCTGTTGCTAAACAAAGCACCGAATCACTGATTGAAACGCTCAAGGTTGAACATGATCGTGATGTATGTTCGATTCGTTTAGGCAATGTGTATGGCGCACATGAATATATACGCCCATCACGTCCAAGAGTGAGTATTATTCGTGAGATGATTGAATCCGCACTGACTACCCATAAAATTATTACCTATGAAAATTTACCTGAACGGGAATGGACATTCGCAGCAGACATTGGGCAAGCGGTTGTCAAATTATTAGAACAAGAGCGCTTAACGTATTCCCTCTACAATGTCACAGCAGCCGATAAACTGTCATGGGCTGTGGTTGCAAATGCTATTGCGAGTAACTTAAAAAATATTGTTATTGACGAAGCCACTTATGATATTCCTGATACACCCCGTTTTGCACGAAATGGTATTTTAAATAATCAACGGTTGGCTGAAGACATAGGGTTTTCAGAATGGACATCCTTACAAGAGGGTATCCGCCTGACCATAACATCACTTTTAGAGGAGTCATCCCATGCTTAAAGTGCTTCTCGCAGGACTGGGTGTGCGTGGTAAATACTGGGCTGATGTTATTAATCGCTCAGATCGTAGTGAGATTGTGGCTTATGCTGATCCTAACCCTCAAGCACTTACGAATGCCTGTCAGGAATTTGGAGAGCATCCAACTTATGAATCCGCAGAGGATGCCATAGCTGACCGCGATGATATTGATGCGCTGGTTTTAGCCAATCCTCCAATAGGGCGTGAATCACAAGTTAGAGCAGCCGTTGCAAGTGGTATTCCTATGATGATTGAAAAACCGCTTGCACTTAGCTTGGATGAAGCATCACACCTCGTCAAAATTGCAGAAGATGCCAATATATCTATGATGGTTGGCTTAAATTTTCGCTATCTTGGTGTGACAATCGCTACACAACAACTTCTAGCAAATCAAACAGTAGGAAACCCAGAATTTGGGCGTTTTACCTACGAGCGTTGGCGTGATGGGTCACGCCCTGATTTGAACAAATATCCTCTAACCATGTCTCATCCCATGTTATGGGAACAGTCTATCCATCATTTTGATTTGATGCGATATGTTTATCAGTCAGAACCTTTACGTGTTCAGTGTCATACATGGAATCCATCATGGAGCATGTATGATGACGATACCAACGTATCCGCTATTTTTGAGTTTAAAAATGGTGTGACTGTCAATTATCAAGGGACATGGCAAAGCAATTGGCAAACGCCAAATTTTGAATGGCGTACTGATTGCACCGATGGTGTCATCACACAACGCGACCAATTTGGAGACTTATCATTTGCAAAACGTGATGAGCCTGACTTGACATCGGTTGCATTACCTCCCCATGAACGCTGGGTATCTGATACGACAGGCTTATGGGATGCTTTTCTCACGCATGTTTTAGATGGAAAGCCTTTGGAATGTAGTGGGCGTGACCACCTTCATTCACTCGCAATGCTCGAAGCCTGTATTCAATCGAGCGTTCACCACCAAGTGATTCATGTAGATGACCTGCTCAGAACAATCTGAACGTGTTATCTACTGAAGTTATTAGAAAAGAGATATAGGAGGTGTTTTATCATCGTTGAACGGTTCAAGCAAGAACGCATTACATTTTTGAATAACTTTATTAAAGGAGAAATACTGTGATAAAAAAATGGAGCAAATTGATTGTCGTCGGTATCGCTATTATGGCGTTACTACCGTTTGTAATCTCTGCCCAATCACCAGCAGCAGATGAGAACACACTTGTTGTTGCCCAATCACAAGATGTTCAGAGCTTAGATCCGCCACAAGTTGGGTCACGTCCTGAAGCAAACATTGCGGCACATATTTTTGGTAACTTATACGATATTGATATTGATGGCAACATTTCCCCCTCACTCGCTGAATCATATGTTGTATCAGAAGATGGTACTGAATATACATTCACCATGCGCGAAGGGCTTACCTGCCACGATGGTTCACCATTAACCGCAGATGATGTTGCTTATGTCTTTAATCGTGCAGCCGACCCAGAATTAGCATTTACAGGTAATACACCCGGTTTTGTTTTTTCATCAATGGGTTTCGTAGAAGCCGAAGCAATGAGTGACCTTGATGTAACTGTTCGTGTTGCACGTCGTAACTCAATCGTACTCGGTTTAGTTGCAGAAGTTCTCCTTTATTGCCGTGAATCGTATGAAGGTCTCTCACTAGAAGAAACAGCATTTAACCCAGTAGGGTCAGGTGCTTACCAATTCGTCGAGTGGGTTGCTGATGATTACCTCCTCATGGAAAAATGGGAAGATTATGCACTCTTTAATCCTGATACATTCCAAACAATTGTATGGCGTGTGATCCCAGAATCATCAACCCGTACAGCAGAATTGATCGCTGGTAATATTGACATCATCACCAATGTACCACCCGATCAACATGATGCAGTTAATGCTTCAGGTGTTGCAGAAGTCCAAGCAGTTC
>JBAUIA010000206.1:0-24263 GCA_049680565.1 Phototrophicaceae bacterium | reverse complement strand
GACAACCTATTTATGGTGATTTCCCTGTTTTAGGTAAAGCCTATGTTGATCTTACGACGGATGAATACAATTTAATCAGTGCGATTGCCTATGAACGAAACAGCGCCCTCAGTTGGATTTGTGAGATAACGAGTGAGTGGGATAGCATCCGTATCGACTAAAGTATGATGAGAATGATATTCTGCAATCAGTTTACGCCTTTGCTTATGATAGCATTTCGCACAACGATTCCATGCTGGTACAACTAACAAGCGCATCCATCCTCTGTGTTATGCACAACTGACATTATCTAAGGTGTTTTGCTCTAACCCTATTCGATTTGTAAGGTTACAATGTGTGCCATAGTGATAATCATTAGGATAAGAGCATGAAAATTAAATTCCGTTATGGCTGGTACGATGAGGATAAAACAATCTTATCGTATATTGCAGAATCAGATTGGAATTGGCGCGATTGGCACGCAGGCTGGCAACCTGCAAAATTTTCACTCATTCAGCATGTGGGCAATGTTCATACAGTGATTGATTTCCGTGAACAAACGCGCACGGCAATGCCCGCAGGAATCAACGCTCATTTCAATAGTTTCGGCAAAAGTCTCTCACCTAAGTTAAGTGGTAAAGCGGTTGTCATTGGCTTACCTGAATCGGGTCGAGCGCAATTAATGCTTGATGCAGATGGCACATTTGAGACAAAAACAGGGCGCTTGTACTTCGTCCAAACGGATGAAGAAGCACAAGCCTTATTAGCAACATTTAATCAAACATGCTAGTCTTGCCGAAGACTATCTATAATCGGTTGAGCAAGATCAATCTGTCCATGGATGATTAAACTATAGAGAATGCCATCAATTTCAAAAACGTATTCGTGATACTCGGCATTCATCATATCCAGTACATAATGGGCTGCTGCTAAACCGCTTGGTAATGTAATTGCTTGTGGTGTTTGCAGCACTGATACGCGTGATGGATTAGCGATGATCTGATTAGTCACACGCGTCGCATAGTCTATTGGCGTTTCATCAAGCGCAAGATACACAAGGCGTACATCAACCACATCATTGGGTAAGCCCAATACTGCGGGGAAGCCATTCGTATAGGGCATTGTTCCAGTGATATAGCCACCCATTCCTGCAACGCTATCTATGATGCGCCAATTTGAAGGATAGTCGAAGGCGATATTCCAGTCGGTAATTTCAAAGGTTGCTAGAGGTGCATTGCGTGTAGTAGCGATGGTAAGGTCAGGTAAATCATTACAATTACCTTCTAAGCGTCCATTTGATGCACTTGTCCATGAAGGGAATGGTAGCAATTCACTACCAGATACGATGCGATATTGGTTAGTTGCATGGGCATCAATCATATAATGATAGGTGTTATCGAGCGTGCCAGCAACCATTGTTTGGGCTTGGTCAACGTAAGTATTAAAGTTAGCAACTTCGGGAACAAAATAGCAGATGTTATAGCGCACTGTCCCCAGTTGTCCATAAGACAAGCTAACTTCAAATACATTATTACAATTCCCTTGCAAAGCAGGCACACTATTCCTCTGAACCCATACCTCTTGTGTGGCAGAATACTGAATACGATAATTCCATTGATTTTGTCCTGTAATCGTATAAGCAACCCCGGCATTCAATAATCGTGCATAGGGTAAATAGGTTTGATTACTATAGGCTGCTACATCTTTTGTAGGAATAAGACGGCAATTTGTATTAATGGGTAGAGCAGGCATAGGCGTAGATGTCATCACAATCGGCGATGCTGCCACAACAGGATTGGGTACACGCAAAATTTGATTGGGTTCAATCCGATTAGGATCAGCCAGACAATTTGCAACCGATAAAGTATTGACTGTCGTGTTGCCTCGCGCTGCAATTCGGCTGAGGGTATCGCCAGCAATAACTGTATATGTTCCCCAATCTGTACGTGGATCACATACAAAAGGGGTGATATTGCTGTTATTAATCTGTTCAGGTGTTCTCGTATTAATTTCTGGGATAGCAGTCATCGTCGGCAAAGGATTCCGCGTGGGTTGCTCTAAAACAATTATTGCTTGTTCTAAAACTGTAGCTGTATCATCCGCATCGTCCACGCCTAGATTGCAAGCAACTAGAAAGATACTGATGATGAACAACATGATCATTAATTTGACTGATTGCATAGGTGATCTCTATCCTACTTTAACTGATTTCACGATGTGTCTATTATTTAATACACCTGCTCTAGCCCAATAGTTCCCTCATCAAGCGAATCTTTAGCACTTCTTTACAGTTTGATGCGATCCGTTATAATGCGATGGTTAAGATCAAATTTAGGATTAAATCATGATTGTACAGGGTGATAAAGATATACAGGGCTTGCAGCGCATCGGTGAAATTTGTGGCGAAGCGCTCAAGCATATGTTTGAGCATGTTGAAGTCGGTATGACCACGAAAGAATTAGATCGTATTGGCGAAGCATTCCTCAAGCAACATAATGCAACCTCTGCACCAATTACCGCTTATAAATATCCGGGTTGGACGTGCATCAGCTTGAATGAGCAAGCAGCACACGGTATCCCCGGCAAACGTGTCATCAATGAAGGTGATATTCTTAATGTTGATGTATCGGCTGTTTTAGAAGGATATTGGGGCGATACAGGCGCAAGTATGATTGTCGGTGAGGGTAAAAAACGTCATCACGACTTATTGCGAGATACACGCGCAGCACTTTATGCAGGGATTGGGCAAGCCAACGCCGATGCGCCGATTAATGCGATTGGTAAAGCCGTCGAAAAACTTGCTAAAAAGGGCAAATATCGCATTATCAAACAATTATCAGGGCATGGAGTCGGACGGCATATCCATGAAGCACCCAATATCCCTAACTACTTTGTCCGACAAGCCAAACAACCTTTAGTTGATGGTCTTGTATTCACAATTGAGCCATTTTTTAATTTAGGGCGCGGTATTATTGTGGAAGATAAAGATGGTTGGACATTACGCACGCCTGATCGTAGTTTATCGGCACAATTTGAACATACCATCATTGTTAATGGGGATGATCCGATTATCATCACGAAAGTTGAAGGCGGACATTAAATTCATATTTCTCATAAATCGCCATTCATAATAGTTATGATGGCGTTTTGTGATTACACAACTTTATCATTCTTATCAGCAAGTTGCCGTAAATATTCAAACTGCCCTGAATGATACGATTCGTGCCAGATCATAAAGGATATACGATCGTTCGCTGTTGTACCTTGGTCATTAATGACTTTTTCAAGATCGGCATCAGTGGCTTGCTCAAGGCATTCTAACAAACTAACTTTACTCGTTTCATAGGCTTCGAGTAAGGCTTCGAGTGGTATATGTGGTGATTCAGCGCTCGTAATTGGGTCTGAGCCATAGTTGTATAATTTTATAGTTGCTTGATCCCAAACAAATGGTTTATCAAAAAGGCGCGTCATAGAATGACGACTCGCAATAATGTGTCCAAGTACCCAATTAGCACAATTACCACGCGGTTGTGGTTGGCGTAACATATCCTCATTACTCAGCCCATCGAGTTGTTGTAGCACAATTGAGTGTGATATTTTCAGATGACTAATATAGCTTTTACAGCGTTGCGTTGACATATTTTCCTCTTTAGCTTGCTATCCAAAACAGTATTCTGTTCTTATACGATACACTAAAACGATCATATGTGCGTAATTTTTGGTGTTTATTGTGATGAAGATCTGCTGTAGTCAGAAGAGCATCACCTGAATGACGCTCTTTTGATTATGAAACAGAATTAACTCTCTGTGATAGGTATATCATTTGTTGGTTCAGTTGGTGCTGAGGGGTTTGATGATGAAAATGGAATATTGGGTGTTGAGCGCGTCATTGATTCTTGCGCGCGACGTTTGAGATCACCAAACTTATCGCTAATTTGATCCAGTTGGGCTGCCATTTGTGGATCAGGTGTTTTGCCAACTGTTTCGCGGTGATACGTTGAAATAATAGCTGCAACAGCAAAGGCATCGCCAATCGCTACTTTGATAATCCATGCAAAAAAGAGCATAAAAATAATTGACCAACCTGCAAGTTGAGGGCTAATCAAGGCGAGTAAAAAGCCAATCGGTGCAGCGAAAAGCAAGAGGGCTGCAATTGATGGGATATAACTGATAAACATCAATGCAACGGCTGCGGTGATGATTGGTTTCCATGACATCGCATAAAGAACAACGCCATCACGCGCATTTTCCCAGACATCTGTTTCTTCGTCTTGCCAAAAACTACGAGCAAGAATCGCTTCATCAACATAATTTGAGGCAAAAGTGACCACACGATTGATAACTTTTACTAAGGTATCGAGGGTATCGCCCGGCAACCAACGCGCAATACTATAGACCGTGCGCGTAAAAGCTCTTACAACGCCTTGTACCAGTTCATCCACAACGAACATTGCATTTACTTCGCCAAATTTTTCTTGTACACGATTTTTACCATATTCGAGTTGTCCGCGTCCGGGTGGTAATTTGAGTTTATCGTTGGTGAGCAATTCTGCCATGATCGCAATATGAGCCGCCTTAATCATATAAAAAACATAGCGGTAGGCGAGGTTATATAAGGGTATAACACTCACAATTGCAATGATGAACAGTAAACCACCTAACCAATCAATAGCACTACCCACCAGAAAAGCAACACCGCCAACAATCGCTAAATAAATGACTGCAACTAGCCAAAATACGAGCATCACGCCGAGGCGGATCAGTAAAATAGGTAGGGTTTTCATCAATAAATCAAATGCTACGTTTAATTTTAATGCTGATAAATTCATTCTTAATCCCCTTGTTCTAATATTACATTTTTTCTTTCTATATATAGTATATAAGATTTCATAGAACATAGACGTTTGAAATAGTAAATAACATCTATAAAATGCTCTGTATGTGGATTAGATTGTCCATCAATCAGCAAACTAAGCTAAATAATCGACTTTAATCTTCGCTTTCAGCCATCAGCTAGAGGCTTGTAAAGTTGAAAATACTGTTCTGTTATCTGTTTTTCTTTGTGATTTTTGTGGTGAAACTTGCTTTAAAATATGTTTTTGGGAAATCACTTCACATATAATGTATGCTTATTTTCGGGAGCGCATGAGACACTCCCCTACACAGCACCTTTAATTTAGGAGAGTATCAATGCATATCAATATTCGCAAAGCACACCGTGCTGATGTACCGACATTAGCCCAACTTGTGATGACTGTTCAGGATGTACATCGCCAAGCGCATCCTAATTTTTATAAACCCATGAAAGCGAATGATCGTGAATTGCATCGATTTTATGCGTCAGAAATTGCACATCCTAATAATTATATTTTTATCGCTGAAATTGAGGATCAAGCGGTGGGTCATGTATTATGCCAAGTGCGCCAAATACCTGATACGCTATTTACTTATGGCATCTTGAACTTACACATTGACCAAATGACAGTCGATGAGCCTTATCAGGGCATGGGTGTTGGCAAAGCCTTAATGCAACAATCGATTGAACAAGCACAGGCATTGGAGGTTCAGCGTATGACACTGGGTGTCGTAGCCTTTAACCAACGCGCCATTCGGTTTTATGAACAATTCGGATTTCAGTTTTGGTCACATCGTATGGCAGTGATGCTAGAGGATATGGACTAGTTAACGTGAATTTTGTTTAAGAGAATAAGAACCTGTTTTGAAATTCGATCATGATGTCATAATCTATTAGACATTTTGTTGGATGTCACTACAATTGACTATTTTTATAGGTCGTAGGGACGCACAACGGTGCGTCTTGAAGTACCTTCATAACATTCAAACAGGCTCTAAGCATATTTTTGAGCCATATAATCTAAAATAGTGAGTTTTTAAGTAGTTTACTGAAAGTCCTTAGTTTTAGCGGTTCACTAAAGATTAAAAGCTAAGAACTTTCTGCTCACATAAGGCTACGAGATGACAGAATTTCAAACTCTGTGTTATCAACAACGGACGTTAGTTAATATTCTTCTTCATAGTCATAAGGATGCAATTCACCATCATCACCGAGCCATTCAGGTTGGGCATCATATTCATTGCGGAATTGACCTGTTTCGTAGTAGGCATCAAGTTCAGCATGATCGCGTTTGCGCTTGAGGATTTTCTCGCGTTCCATATCAATTTCACGTTCAATGGTGCGTTCGATGTTATTTTGATAGGTCATCCAAATGAGATGGGTAATCCATGCACCTACCCAGATAAAGAATCCAAAAGCAGAGCCCCAGCCACCAATGACAGGAATCCCTAGAATAAAAATAGCGGAGTGGAAGAAAAATCCATAGCGTCGGCGCACACGCGCAACAACACGGCGTTGGATAGCTTCGTAATCAATAGGGTCATACTGCATCAGAAACGATGCTCCCGATCATATCATCATCTACAATCATACGCCCTATTGTAGCATAAGTTGATGCTTAGGTGGTTAACGGCGATTCATTTTCTCGCTGATGAAACTATCGGTTAGTTCGCCATCTTCGGTTAAGCGTACATTGACTGGGGCATCACTATAATCTGTACTCAAACGATTGTCAGCATTTTTACTTTTATCAATGCGCGTTTCGGCATAAGTCAAGCGCCCCAGTTCTCGATTCACTTCTTCTTCAATGAGGTTATCCATCTTAGCTGCGCCCGGACCATATTTATTGTAATATTCAACCCCTTGCGCGACTAAACCCATGCCCCAAAAGAAAATCGGGAAGAAGGGCCAAAAGAAACTTGCCCCTGTAAAAAACCAGAGACCTATCAAACCACCATTGACCATGAGATAAGTCGCCAGATGCCCGACAAATTCTTGGCGTTCTTTCATGCGTTTGATAACACGGCGACGGGCAAGTTCTTGCTCGGTGAGATCAATACCACGGCGTTGCCGTAATTCGGTATCAATGCGTTCTTCGATCATTTCTGCAAGGCTTTGAACGCCTGTCTGGAAACCATCGCGGATATTTTCCCAATTGAGATTGCCCATATCCACATCAAATTCTGATGATTGACGGGGGTCAGCAATAGGATTTTCGACAACTTGTTTACGGACTGGTGGAACAGGTTTCGCTTCAATGCGGTGCGATGGCTCTATCATTGTGGGATTATCGGGTATATAAGCATCGACTGGATGGGTTGCACCTGTAGCAGCTTGTTGAATTTGCGATGTATTGCCTGCAATCGCTGCACTAAAATCGCGCATCATTGCCATAGCATTGGGATAACGATTCTCACGATCTTTTTCGAGTGCGCGTGTTAGGACGCGATCAATTGATGAAGTCAGGTCAGGATTAACTTTGCTGGCAAGTTCAGGTTGCGTATAAATATGTCCATGAACAATCGCATAAGGTGTATCGGCTTGGAACGGGACTTGCCCTGTCAGTAATTCATATAAAATGATGCCTAATGAATATACATCAGTACGATTATCGAGGTCTTTACTACCTTGTGCTTGTTCAGGTGAAATATAATAAGGTGTGCCAAGCATCATATCATGGCTAATGGTTGATGAGCCTGCATCTGCCATGCGTGCCAGCCCAAAATCAGTGATATAGGCTTGTCCATCAGTATCGAGCAAGATATTAGAGGGTTTCATATCGCGGTGTAAGACACCTTTTGAATGGGCGTAATCAAGCCCTTCAGCAACGCGCGTTAAGGTACGCTCAATATCTTCGATGGTCATCCCCTTTTTGATAAAATGTTTCTTGAGTGTCATACCATCAATATTTTTCATGACCAAATAAGGGGTATTATTGTATTCGTCATAATCATAAATCGGGACAATTGCCGAGTGTTCTAATTTTGCGACGATACGGGCTTCTCGTTGGAAGCGTTCCCGAAAATTATCATCTTGCAAAAATGTAGGGTGCATCAGCTTAATTGCAACATGACGATCTAAGCGTTCATGATAGGCTTTAAAAACCGTTGCCATGCCACCACGTCCGATAGGTGTTTCGATTGTATAAGCACCAATGGTATCCCCTTGTTGCAGTGTCATGCTAATTTGCTCCAATGTTTAAGCAGACTTCTATATGTCATTGTACGTGTTAGATGCCATTCATGACAAGTCATCATCAGGTTTAATGATAATTAACGAAGATTATGCTCTTAGTGTGTTGATCGTTTGCTTATACTACGTAAAATAAGCAAATAGGGTGCAAACTTCATCAGAACTTCAGATCATAAATGTGTTAAAATTCATTGATAGAACGAATTATTGACTTTACTAAAGTCACATCATGCAGACTTAGGCAAGGTTGGATACAATGAAGTCTGTATGAATAGGAGACGACTTTTATGCGAAATCTGCGCTTATTGATTTTTGCTACAATAGCATTATCTGCTTTATCACTGTTAATTACGAGCATCGTACCACAAACAGCCCTTGCACAAGATGTGGATGTTGGCACACCTCCAGCAGTCATTACACTGGGTGCGCCCTTAAGTGGACAAATTGGTATTCCAGACCCCGATGCAACGCTACCGTATAACGAGTGCTTCACGCCATTCCCCTTGATTGCGCGTGATATTGTGTACATTGAACCGGGTGTGAATATTCGTACATCGCCTGATTTTTCGAGTCCGATTGTATGGAATACATCCAATCAACAAGTCGATGATCGGGGTAATCGTTTGCCACCACTCGAAGAATTTAATGTGACGGCTTACATTGTTTCAGGACCTGTTTGCAGCAATGGTTACAACTGGTGGCAAGTCAATGTATCAGGCGGTAACGATGGTTGGGTGGCAGAAGGTCGTCCGACAGACCCCGGTGGTTATTTATTCCAAACAGATGGGATTGATTTTAATATTGATTGCACGCCTATTTTTGATCTCGTAGCAGGTGAAATTGCAACGATTACCCAAAATGTGCGGGTTCGTGAACAAGCCAATCGTGATTCTCGTGTGCGGACAGTTGCACCGATTGGCTCTGATGTATTAATCATTTCAGGTCCTGATTGCGATGCACGCAGTGGCATTGTCTGGTTTCAAGTACAAGTCGAAGTGGTCGATTTTGTCTATACAGGCTGGATGTCTCAAGGGGCTGGTGGTGCTGTGTGGTTAATTCCAACAGATTTACCCAGCGAACAAGCAGGGACGTTATGTGGCGCACCACTTGATTTTCCGATTGGGGCGTTTGGTTATGTCAACTCATTTGATCGTGGTGCACGCTATCTACGCGATAATGCAGGGTTGAATAGTAATGTTTTGTTCGTGCTGGTCGATGGTGTCCCCTTTGAATTTATCGGTGGTCCAATTTGTGTCAATAACTTAAATTGGTGGCGGATTCGTGTCCGTTCTAGCAATCCTGTTGAAGGTTGGATTGCAGAAGGTAGCCAAGGTGTCGGTTATTGGCTATCTGAAACTGACCCCAACGAGTATCGGCGTTAACACACGTCATCCACCCATGAAAAAAGCCCTTTCTCAGTACAAGAAAGGGCTTTTTGCTTATCACTCTCTAAAACTCTGTCCGATAACTTGCTAGTGGCTTGAAATGACTTTCTCAACGGGGTGCTAGTCGGTTGCTTCATCTTCATTGGGAGCAACGAAGCAGCTACCGTTAAGCACACTGCACGTTACATTGTCAGCAGATTCAGCAATCACATCGCCAAACCAATCCGCAAAGACAACCCCTGATTGATCGTATTCATAGAATAGATCATTATTAACAACACAATGTTCAAAACCACCTGCGGTGTAATAGTTATAATTATCATAGGCAGATAATGCAGTTGTATTTCTGAGGAGTGTTGCACTCCATTGTGCTGCAATCGCAACCCCTTGCGTTTCAAAATCAAGTTCGCCACCTTGTGAGGCAGCATAGAACCCAACTTGTACGCCATCAATATAAGAATTATATTGGGCAAATTCATTTTCGGGGAAGTAAATCGCACTTTGTTCAATATGATAGGTCGTATCATAACTATCTGGATCAACATTAGCTAATGCTGGGATAAACTCAGGCAAAACACTCAGCGACCCCCATGTTGTTGTACCTTGCCAATCAGACGTGAGTACCCCAGCAGATGCGTCTGCAATGAGTGCAGTTGGAGTACCCTGATAATGCTCCATCACAAATGGGGCATTGGTGATCGCACCATAACCACCTGCACTGCATCCACTCACAACGATTTGTTCAGGTTGAGGGAAATTATCATACACCCAATCTAATACTAATTGAGCATTGTTATAGCCATTGAAAAAGACATCAATTTGCTCAAAATCAGCATTGGCTTCGGGTGGCACATCAAATGTGATTTCATTGCTACCTGAATGCACATCCCCTGTACAATACGGCAAAAAGACCATGTTGTAGT
Source organism: Phototrophicaceae bacterium (assembly GCA_049680565.1). Classification (GTDB taxonomy): domain Bacteria; phylum Chloroflexota; class Anaerolineae; order Aggregatilineales; family Phototrophicaceae; genus JAUZRW01. The sequence continues at coordinate 13,929 of JBAUIA010000206.1, read as the reverse complement.
CTAATAATGGATTATTGTCGTTTTCAAAATCAAAGATGCCTCGTTGGTAGAAGTTCATGAGTGTTGGTGATACATCAAAGAAACTCGCAAATTGCCCGATACTACCGCAGGTAAAACCATCCCAACATGCCCCACCACCTTGAAAATAGATCAATAAATTATCCGTTGGTTCTTCGTTGGGACGCACATAAAAGCTATAGTCTGCGCCATATAAGCAGATACCATCTGGTACATCAATTTGTGACCATTCGCCGAGTGGTAACTCAGAGAAAGTAGGTATATCTTGAGCGCTTGCAGGGATTGCAAATAACAAGAGTAAACAGGCTATCAATAAATAGTAAGATTTTTTCAACAGTTCATTCCTTTAAGAAATATTCATCCTCAAAAGAGTATAGCAGTTTGTTAAACAGACTGTCTATCACGATACGATTTGCCTATTAAACATTAAGCTAACTCAGGAAATAGAATGCCTGATTGTCATCGTCAGTCAAATAGTAGGCTTGCACACCTGTATTAACAGACGTGCCATCTGTCTGATTAATTGTGAGGTATCCATGCTGATTTGCAGGGCAAGTATTACCATCAGCATCAGTAATCATCATTGATAATAAAGCACTACCAATCGTCGGGGTATCATAACCGTGCAACCATGTTTGATGATGTATCCATGCCAGTGTAATCGGCAATAATGTTAAGAGTTGATCTGTTTTCGGATGTTTAAAGCCTGTGATAATCGGCATTCCAAAAATATCTTCAAATTCATGCGCGCGTTGTGTTGTTAGTGCTGTATCAAACACTGCAATATGGCGGAAGTGCTTGGTATCCTGCTGGATAATTTTGCCCCCGAAACGCATCGTCCCCTCTGCAATATGTTGTTTTGCTGCGTTCACCATCAATTCAATACGGATCGTATCTAAGATAGCTGTATGAGCCGTATTTTGTACCAATTGTTGCCAGAAAATATCAGGCGTGAAGGTTTCTGTGATAATGACTGTTGCACCAAACATTAATGGCGCGAGGATGGCTTCTGCAAAATGAAAATGTAGAGGTAAGGGTGCAAGTGCTATTTGGTTACCTGTTAAAGCTGTTGCAGTAGCATATTGATGGGCGCTATGTAATAAATCGCCTTGTGTGCGTGTTATACGTTGTTGATTATGATAAGTGATTAGAGCAACATCGGATAAGCGAGCGGTACGTTCATTGCCCCCTGTCATCGGGACATCCGCACCTTTTGCGCCACTTTCATCGCCTAAGAATGTCGTCGGGCGATTCGCTGCTAGGTCTTCAAAGCGCAGATAGTCATTGCTACGCTCGCCACCCATTTGCACGATACCTTCAATAGTTGCAACCGAGTTACTCATGCTTGCTATCTTCGATAAAAAGTCAGCATCGACAAATAAGATATGAGCTTCACTATCTAAAAGCATAGAGTGAAGCGTATCATCGTCAGCAGCAAGATCAATCAGCACAACTGACGCACCGATGACCCATGTTGCAAAACACAGCAAGAGTGCATTTTCATTATTTGGGCTAGCGAGGGCAAGCGTATCACCGCGATTGATGCCTAAATCTTCGTATAAGAAATTCGCAACTTGATGCGCTTTGCCTACAAATTCCAGATAAGATAACTCTTGGCGATTTTGGGTCTCATTATATGAAATAACAGCAATTTTACGCGATGATACTTTGGCATGAAGTCCGAGTACATCACGCATATTACGAAAGGGAAATAACATCGTCAGGTATCCTTTAAAATAGGTATCAATCAATAAAATTTAATCCAGTAACTGTGCGACACGGTTGATAATATGTTCAGCAACGTGTGATTTTGGCATCAGATCAAAGGTTTCTTGTGTGCCATCGTGATGTAAAAAGACCACGCGGTTTTGATCGACAGCAAAGCCTGCATCCGTCGCAGAAATATCATTTGCCACAATAAAATCTAAGCCTTTGCGCTGAACTTTATCTTGTGCATTGATGAGCAAGTTTTCACTTTCGGCAGCAAAGCCAACAAGCACTCGTAATTGTGCAAGGTGCTGTTGCTGCATTGCGGATAAATCCGATGGATTTTGCCGTAAGTTATGAATCGTTTTGAGAATGTCGGGGTTGCGTGCCAGTATAATAGATAAGCCTTCATCATCACCTTGTTTTTTGATTTTTTGTTCGGTGCGCTGTGCAGGACGAAAATCAGCAACGGCGGCTGCCATGATGAGGCTATCAGCAGTTTGCTCAATAATGGATTGCCGAACAGCTTCTAGTAAATCTTGTGCGGAATCTATCTTGATGAGTACCGCGCCAATCGGTGTCGGCAAGTTCACTGATGAAATCAAGGTAACATCTGCGCCTGCATCAATGGCAGCTTGTGCAATCGCATAACCTTGTTTACCTGATGAATGATTACTAATAAAGCGCACAGGATCAAATGATTCACGGGTAGGACCTGCACTCACAACGATACGTTTACCTTGTAATGCACCTGATTGTCCTAAAACACGCCGAATATGCCCCATTAGCGTAGGCGTATCAGGTAATCGTCCGCGTCCCTCTAAACCACTCGCAAAACGCCCAATTTCAGGTTCAACCAGATAGACACCACGTTCAACGAGGGTTTTCACATTAGCTTGGGTTGCAGGATGTTCGTACATACCGCCATCCATCGCAGGCGCAATGAGTATCGGACAGCGAGCAGCGAGTGCTGTCACGGTCAATAAATCATCAGCGAGACCATTCGCAAGTTTTGCCATTGTGTTCGCTGTTGAAGGCATAATCGCAATACAATCTGCGCCTTCACCTAAACCAACATGCGCGATATGTGTCGGTAAACCACCACTACTATCAGCTTGCCATAAATTCGTATAAACAGGTCGTCCAGTAACTGCTTGAAATGTGATCGGTGCGATGAACTTTTGGGCAGCATCCGTCATGATAACATCGACCAATGCCCCTGCTTGTGTCAACTTACTCGCAAGATCAATGGCTTTATAGATGGCAATACTGCCTGTTACAGCGAGGATAATGCGTTTATTGTGTAAGCGTGTGATTTTTTCCATAGTGATTTTTAGACGCTCTCCTAACGATGGATCTTTCATGATATTAAAATTGTCAACCTATGATAGGCTATTGATAATAAGTATATCGTATGGAGTATCAAGATATGGACGCTCAAAAGACGAAAGCAAAAAATACACCGATTCAACACAATCGTTGGATTTTCCTCGGGTTATGGTTATTGGGTCATGGGCTTGCGTGGCTACCATTTATGATAATGACAGAAACATCACTTGACGATACATTGATTGCATTTGCTATTTTCATAGGCATATTTCTGGGAGGAATTACCAGTGCCACTCAATATTTACTGATCCATCGGCAGTTTGGACATAATATTAAATGGTGGATGCCCCTCAGCACTATTGCATGGATTATTGGCGCAATAACATTGTACTCAATTGATTTATTCAATACAGAATTTACGTCTTTTAATGTCACCATACAGATGCTGGTATTAGCAGGTCCTGCGATATTGGTACAATTATTTTTGTTGCGTAAATACATCAAGCAATCATGGTTATGGGGATTAGCTAATTTTGCAGGGTTAGCCACTTTTGCAACAGGTTTAGTCACTTTGAGCAATGGAGACACCAATTTCTTAACTGTTGCCATCAGTTACGGGCTTTTTGCCAGTGCTACAGGCATGACCTTACTCTGGTTATTTGGCATGGCTCAAACACCGACTAAACAGAAAGCACATTCAATTGAACGATTAATTGATGATAATGTTGACTATATCCATGATGAGGTACTATCAGAACCCTCACAAACACAAACGCAACGCCTACAGTAGAAATATGCGAGTGATGATAGAATACGCTCTTAATAACATGATGGCATTGAGGATAACACATGAAACACTTATGGGGCTTAATCGGTCTAATCTTATTAGCAGGCTGTACAGCAACCAATAATCCGCCTGTTTTACCGACTTTAGCTCAACCTGAAGCCATTGCAACAGGCTTAGTATTAACTGAAAATGCCCCACCACCCGGATTTGATACGGTATCGTTCCCTAATATTGATGCCAATTTAGAACGATTATCAGGCTGGCGTTATGAAATGTTTTTCTCGTTAGATGGGGTCTTTGCGCGGACACCACGTTCAACAGGTGCAAGCACCCAAGCCAGTGTTACATACGATCAAGTAGGGTCAAAACGGCGCATTGAGGCAATCATTGATGTGGATTTGGAAGATGTTGCCGAGCCAATTGCTTATGAAGGCGTACGTTTGGGTCCTGATACCTTTTTAATCCGCGATGGGCGTTGCTCTAGCAATACACCCAATGCTGAATTATTAGCTGATTTAAGTGCAGGGCGTTTATTAGGCGGTGTGGCATCCGCAACGACAGCGATCCGTGCTGAACAAATTAATGGGCAAGATGTGTGGTTGTATCGTTTTCTAGCGGAAGACCTTATTTTGCCAAATGTACAAATCGGCGATGAGGGGCGCTTATTATCCATGGTAGGCGAATTATGGGTTGCTCCTGAGCATAATGTTGTGGTGCGCTATAACGTAACTTTAGAAGTTGAAAATGCAACAATTTTTGACCAAGCATTGCCAATTTCTGGCACAATCAATATGCAATATAACTTATTTGATATTGGTGTCGTACCAAATATTAGTGTGCCGAATGGTTGTTAGCAAAAAAGGCGTGTTGTAATCATCATACACGCCTTAGATAACTTAGAGGGAGTTTAATCTTCTTCGCTCAGTGGGAAATCACCTGAAATAAGGAAATAAATGGGTGTTGTCTCTGTGCCTGTGGCAACAACTAGATAAACTCGTCCACGACCAACTGTGACATTACCGACATCGAGCGAAATATTTGTTGCAGTGATAGAAAATTCATATGCACCTGCCAAAATATCAACCGATACATAGCCATCACCTGAGTTACCAAGCGCTGATGGATAAACAACCCCTTGTATCAAGCGATTATCATTGGCATACACATCAAAGGTATTAATCCCCGGAATAGATTGGAAGAACGCAACACGCGCAAAGCGATTATCAGGTACGAGATTATCTTCATTAGCAGGGACAACTTGTAAGGTGTCATTCTCGATAAATCCAACAACGGCAACTAAGGTGATCGAATCCATAGCGAGTTCAATTTCGCCTGAATAGAGCGCGTTGTCAATCGCTTCACCTGTTTGGACAAGAGCTACATCATAACGACCCGCAGCAAGTTCTATATAATCCGTAACATCCCCAAATTGTGTTGCTTCAAGGAATAATTCATCATTGAGATAAATATCAACATCGGAAGCACTCACTGAAAAATGACCAAAACGTGCCAACGCCTTTTCATCAAGTGCTGTAACATTATCATTATTCATTGCATCAACATCTGTTGGCACAATAATCACTTGTAAATCGTCTACTGTACCGACAACAGCTATCAAATATGCAAAACCCATCTCGAAAGCTGTTGGGTCAATAGATAGTAAGCCATTGCCATCGACATCTTGCACATCAATGCTAAACTCACCACTTTCCAACACGATCCCTTCAGCAGATGCTGTATCATCACCTAAATAAGTGGCTTGACTCACGATTTCTATATCACCTATAAAAATAGTCACAGGTTCGAGATCAGTAACCGCATGGACAACATTTACAAAACTAGACTCATCAGGAATATTAGTGAGATTTTCAACAATAACCTCAATTGCCAACGACTCTTGAGTAGCTTCTCCAATGACGGCAAGTGTGACCCACTCATCAGAGTTCAGCATATACGTATCGGATAAAACAGCCTCATCAATTGAAGCACCTGTCGGCACAATATCAACTTCATAAGTCCCTGCTTCCAACCTTAACCAGTCTGATACCGTCGTAAAATCGACTGCTTCGAGGGTAAGATCACTATTGATATAAATATCGACTTCGGAAACATCAACAGCAAAATGTGCTGCACGTACAAAGGCAGGGTTACTGCTATCGTCTTGTGACAATGCAGGAATTGTTAGTAACAGGCTAGTTATTAAGAATAAGAGCAATTTACGCATATAAAGCCTTTTGATTATTTTGATACATTATTATATCAATATTCTAGTTCAATATGAAAGTTTGTCGATACTAATATACGGTATCACGCTTACAATAATGATATAGCATTATATACAAAAAGGACTGACATCGTTGTCAATCCTTAGAGTAGTTATATTAATTTATAGCGGTAGCTTATTCGTCATCTTCATCTTCATCAAACATAGATGGCAATCCATAATAGATGCGTATTTGGTTTTCGATGTCATCGGCAATATCAGTATGTTCCATCAAGAATACCTTAGAGTTTTCACGCCCTTGTCCGATTAGTTCATCTTTATAGCGGTAGAATGCACCACGTTTTTCGACAATTTCTAGCTCGGTGCCAATATCGAGAATTTCACCTGTTTTACTAATGCCTTCGTTAAACATGATGTCAAATTCAGTTTCGCGGAATGGCGGTGCAACTTTATTTTTCTTGATCTTAATACGGGTACGATTACCGACATTATCCGTGTTAGATTTGATAGATTGAATACGGCGAATATCAAGGCGCACACTAGCATAAAATTTGAGCGCACGACCCCCTGATGTCGTTTCCGGACTTCCGAACATCACACCAACTTTTTCCCGAATTTGATTGGTGAAAATGAGGGTCACATTGGATTGCTTGACCGCACCTGATAATTTACGTAAGGCTTGGCTCATCAAACGGGCTTGTAGACCCACATGGCTATCGCCCATTTCGCCTTCAATTTCTGCGCGTGGCACAAGGGCTGCCACACTATCCACAACGATGACATCTAGCGCACCAGAGCGCACCAATGATTCTGTAATTTCGAGCGCTTGTTCACCTGTATCAGGTTGGGATACATAGAGGGTATCAACATTAACACCGATCACTTCGGCATATTTGGGGTCAAGTGCGTGTTCCATATCAATGAAGGCACACAGTCCACCACGTTTTTGTGCTTCAGAAATCACATGCAAACAAAAGGTTGTTTTACCTGAGCTTTCAGGTCCGTAAATCTCAGTGATGCGTCCGCGTGGAATCCCACCCACACCAATTGCAATATCAAGACCTAATGACCCTGATGGAATCACATCAATATCGAGGTTACGAGCTTCTCCAAGGCGTTGAATCGTACCATCGCCATAGCGTTTTGTAATATCTTTGAGGGTATTATCAAGTGCTTTGATGCGTCCTTCAATATCCGCAGGCACAACAACACTATCTACTGTTTTACGTTTCTTTGCCATATTTTTACTCTCTCTAATTATGCTTATCCCACCAGAGGATTATCTTACTTTCGTATGACTTTATCTTAGCACATAAGTTCTAAATTAGCAACAGATAACTATCCCCCGACTTCGTTTCATTTTAATGTACAGTATATCCACTGAGTTAGCCAATGAGATAAGGATTTTTTGATGAAAATTTACACAAAGACAGGGGATGATGGTACAACCAGTCTCTTTAGTGGTGGGCGTGTTGCGAAGCATCATTTACGGGTTGAATCATATGGAACAGTTGATGAGCTAAATTCATATTTAGGCGTTATCCGTACACAAACACCAACAAATAAAACAGATCAGCTACTAGAGACCATTCAAAACCATTTATTTCGCTTAGGCGCAGACCTCGCAACACCATTATCAGCTAAGGCAGATTGGTTAGTGCGTATTACAAACGAAGAAGTCATTTGGCTAGAAGCGTGTATTGATGAATTGAGTGAGACTTTACCAGAATTAAAGCATTTCGTTTTACCGGGGGGTGTTCCTGCGGCTGCCCATTTGCATGTGGCACGGACAATTTGTCGGCGTGCGGAGCGTTTGGTTGTGGCGCTCTCTGAACATGAAGCCATTAGCACTGCGTCAATGATTTACCTTAATCGTCTATCAGATTGCTTATTTACGATAGCACGTTACGAAAATGCGCAACATAATGAACCTGAAACCAAGTGGATTGTACGCTAGCGTATAAAAAAGTATTCCGTTTTTAGGCAAAAGCGATATAATCCGCCCAAGTAAAAAATGGTTATAACATTGGCTTGATTTACAGGGTTTCTTGCGCCATGCTTGCCCTATTGACCAGTTGTTATAGTATCGAGGCATAAATCATGGTAAAAATTGGGATATTGGCATTGCAAGGTGCGTTTATTGAACATCAGCACCGTTTTGACGCACTCGGGGCAGAAACTGTACAAGTTCGTTTACCACAACATCTGGAGGGTTTGGATGGCTTGGTGATCCCCGGTGGTGAAAGCACAACGATTGGCAAACTGGCAACTGAATGGAAATTGATCGAACCATTACGAGAATTTGCAGCGACAAAGCCAACATGGGGAACTTGCGCTGGGATGATTTTTTTAGCGAAGGATATTGGTGTCGAATCCCAACCGATTTTAGGATTGATGGATATTACGGTTGATCGTAATGCGTTTGGACGACAAGTCGATAGCTTTGAAACTGAGATTACATTTAGTGGATTATCTGATGATGCGCCATTTCATGCGGTATTTATCCGCGCACCTATCGTGCGTAACGTTGAAGACCATGTGTCAATTTTGGCACAATTGCCAGATGGTGGTATTGTAGCGGTGCAACAAGATCATCTATTAGCAACAGCATTTCATCCAGAATTAACGAATGATAATCGCATTCATGCTTATTTTTATGGTATTGTAGCAAATAGGGCATAATTATTTATCTAAGCGTATATAAAAAGGGGATTGAGTATGTCTCTAATTGATCTCTGGCTCGATTATGATCTGAGCGGACCTGATGATTTCAGCACTGATGAAGATATCGATGATGAGGAAGAAGAGGAAGAACTCTCATTAGAAGCATTACAAGACGAAGAGCTTGATGATGACGATGATGATAGTTTTGAAGAAGAGAGTGATGAATTCGACCTTGAGGAAGATGATGACCTTGATGTCGATGAGGATGACTTCATTTTTGAAGATGAGGAAGTCGAAGAAGATGGTTTCATTGTCGATGAAGGCTATGACGATGACGACGACTTCGACGATTTTTACGATGATGAAGATGAAGACGACGATGAAGATTATGATTTATACGGTGATGATTAACAATCCGAAGCTGTGACTGTTTATCAAGGGGGGTGAGCGCAAAACGTTCACCCAGCACTCCCTAAATGCTTGCCCACTTGCGAATTACGATTCAAATCGTGATCTAAGCGTAGGGCAGTCGTAAAGGATTATTGTAGTGGTCTGCTCTATACTGATATGTGATTGACGAAACCTTGAGACTTGGTATGGATACGATCCGCTTAGGACTAATCTCTGATACACACTTCCCTACAAAGATGCCGTTATTGCCTTATGAAGCTATTGAAAATGCGTTCCGTGAGGTTGATGGTATTTTACATGCTGGCGATATTGAATCATCTGAGGTGCTTGAGCATCTATCAGGGATTGCGCCAACGCAAGCTGTAAAGGGTGAACATGATAATTTCGCCCTCCCTGAAAAACGTATCTTAACTTTTGGCGATGTGCGTGTTGGTTTAGTACACGGCAATCGTCATCCTCTAACTGAAAGTTACTTCCGTTTGCAACGTCGGCTGGGTAATTTATACGCTGGTGGACGACATTTGCTGAATACGATCCCAGAACGTTTTGCGGATGATAATGTCGATGTGATTGTCTTTGGTCATTTGCATACCCCATTAGCAATTGAGCGTGATGGTGTTCTCTTAGTCAATCCGGGGGCAGTCTATAGCATCACGCGAGATTCGGCACAGTGGCAACTTTTAAACGAGCATGATCCAGAACGCCGACATATGCTCGAAACCCACATCAAGCGTTATAACGATAATCCGCATTGGCAAAATCCACGCTCAACGATTGGTATTCTTGAAATTAAGCCTGATAAGACCGTCCGCAGCTATATTCATGAATTACCCTTATTAGCATATGCCTAGAACAACCTGACCCCTCATCAAAATTAATCAATGAAGGGTCAAAAAGGGGATAGGATAGGAGCATTCATTTAGAATGCAACACACGTTACTACTTATAAGATAGCTTGTAAGTCTTACGAATCTCTGAACAAAGTGTATGCAATATGTAAACTCATCATGGATAATAGGTGTTCATTGTTTTTGTTTTGTGCAAATTGTTAAGGATAAAGGGTCAAGACCCTGCAAAATTAATGCTTTTTGAGTATAGTAAGCAATGAATAGATGCTTATAAATTATCTATTCTTAATTACATTGATGAAATTATGAAAGTTGCGTCAGGTCATGCCGCGTTTAAAAATGCTGCGAGGTCCATTCCCAGATACTGAATTTGAGCTTAACGAAGCTGTGATGACGATTGGGCGTGGGCATAAAAATGATGTCATTATTCAAGATAATGAAGTGAGTCGTACCCACTGCCGTTTAGTGCGCGTGCTTGATGATTATGAAATTCATGATCTTGGCTCTACAAACGGGACATTCGTCAATGGAAAAAAAGTGGATGAAGGTGGTTGGTTATTAAGTGGTAACACATTGGTTGAATTAGGCGATTCGATTACGCTTGAATATTCATCCAATGAGATGGTGACAGGCACACGCCCCCCTACAGCCCTATTAAATGATATTCAAAAAGAAAAAGTATTTTATCTCGTCATTGAACAACAAGCACAAGATCAGCCTGAAATTTATGTATTAGATCGTTTGAGTATTACCATTGGGCGCGATACGGATAATGATATTAGCTTAGATGCCCCTGAAGTTAGCCGCCATCATATGCGCTTAGTATTAACAGTAGATGGTTACACGCTTGAAGATTTGAATACCATGAATGGTACATCGGTTAATCGTGAAAAGATTACGCATCAGCAGATTTTACATCATAATGATATGATCGGTGTCGGCACAAGCCTGCATATGTGGTATACCGATGATCCTGATAGCTTATTAGCATCTCTCAATAATAAGAATTTTATCGCTTTAGATGACGATACTAGCCAAGTACTTGCGCTACTAGATGAAACAAACGATCATTTTGATGATGATCTATCCGATGAGGTCGTAAGCGATGTTCGGCTTGAAATTGGGCATGGTTTAAGCGCTGGTGATTTAGCTCATTCGGTATTTTTAAATTATGCACGGGAAGAATGGACGGTGATTGGTCGTCATATTTATACCTATCTTGAAGATAATAATATTAAAACCTTTACGCAGCAGTATTTGACCCCTGAAACTGATGATTGGCATAAATCAATGGAGCAAGCACTTTCTGAAAGTCCTTGCTTGCTGGCAATTATTTCAGAAAAATCAGTTGAAGTACCTGCTATCACGCGCAGCATTCGCCATTTTATCGCACGCGAAAAACCTGTTTTGCTATTGCGTTATGGCAAAATTGATAAACTGCCGATGATCTTGCATAACATGCCTGCGATTCGCTTCGATCCTAAAAACCCTGATAAAACATCCCGCATGATCTTGGCTGAATTACGGCGCGTCGGACTGTAAATGAAGTATTTTTTCATGCCCTTGGATACACCCAAAGTCTACCACTATCAAAGACAATCAATACATTATATTAGCCTTCATGTTGATATGAAGGCATAATTTGTGAGTGATTTTGCTTGTTTTTAGTGCATCACTTGACACGCTAATAGTTCTCTGATTAAATATAAGGGTCATGGTGGGTCATATTTGTAACCCAAAGCTGGCAACCCGTGATAATGATAATCCGAGTGTAAGGGATAGGCATGTTCATTCGCAAGTGACATTACAGTAGTTTCCAACTCGATGGATACTCCTATGTTTGCGTTGCTTGCGCTGATAAGCTACCGATAGGTTTGCTTACAGTAAAATATTGCTTTTGACCGTAGCTCAGTGCTATAGACTGTCAATGGTACGCCACATAGGAATAATCCTAAGTGGCGTTTTTGATTCATAGATAGCACTCGGAGACATAATGAGTTTAGAAATTTTACGCTTAAGTAATATACAAAAAAATTATGGCACAAAGTTAATCCTAGATGGCGTTGATTTTAGCCTCAATCGCAATGATCGTGTGGCATTAGTTGGTGAAAATGGTGTTGGCAAGACGACCTTATCGCGGATTATCCTAGGCATTGAGCAAGCGGATGGTGGTACGTGTCAGCTAGCAGCACAGATAGATATCGGTTATTTGCCACAAGAAGTCATTGGGGATGATACGATTACGGTGCAAGCCTATATTGAAGATGCTATCGGTGCGCTTAATCAGCTACGCGAGCGAATGCACACCTTAGAACGCGCGATGGCAAGTGCAGATGATCTTGATGCCATTATGGAAGAATATGGTGAGCTTCAAGAACAATTTGAACGGCGCGGTGGCTACGATATTGACAATGCAATTGAGCGCATTTTTGAGGGTCTCAACATTCAATATATTGATTCTAATCGACCCTTACAAACACTGAGTGGTGGCGAACGCACGCGCGTGGCATTAACTGCCCTCTTATTGCGTAAACCCGAGCTACTGATTTTGGATGAGCCGACCAATCATCTTGACTTTGAAGGGATTGCATGGCTTGAAAATTATCTCACACAGTATCCATATGCTGTAATTTTGATTACGCATGATCGCACATTTATCAACCGTGTGGCAACCGTTATCAGTGAACTGAGTGCAACAACAAAAAAATTGCACAGCTATCATGGTAATTATGATGATTATTTAGCACAGCGTACCCATGAATATCAGCAAAAAGTGACTGCCTATAATCAACAAAATAACGAGCGAAAATCACTACAACGGGCTATTTCCAAACAAACACATAACACTCAGGGCAAAGTATCAACCAGTTTCGAGAACGATAAGCATATTCGTAACTTCATGAATGCTCAAAGTGACAAAACCATCAAACGTAAATTAACGGATGCTAAAGGGCGTTTGAGTGATCTTGAGCAAAATCGGATGGATAATCCGCGTCATGAATGGCGTATTGATTTTCGTTTTGAACCTGAGCCATTAGGTAGCGCCGAGCCAATCCGCTTAGAGCATCTTAGCAAAGCCTTTGGCGATGAGGTGTTATTCCAAAATATCAGTGCTATTGTTCCCAATGGCGAACGAGTGGTTTTAGTTGCGCCCAACGGGAGCGGAAAATCGACCTTATTGCGCCTGATTATGGGCTATCAACAGGCAGATGCTGGCAAAATTGTCACGTCACCGAGCGCGATTATTGGTTATCTCGACCAAGACGGCGAAACATTAGGTCTCGACCTTAATGTCTTGGATTGTTTGCGTCAAGTCACCGATGGCTCAGATCGAGATTTATTGGCTGAATTGCATCGGAGTGGTTTATTTGCTGATGCAGCATTACCCACAAAAACGGTTGCTGAATTGAGTGTCGGGCAAAGGCGCAAACTCGGATTAGCACGGATTATCGCAGCAAAAGCTAATTTACTCTTGCTCGATGAACCAACCAATCATCTTGACCCACTGAGTTTAGAAGCCCTAGAAGAAGCGCTGATTCATTTTGAAGGGACACTATTAGCCGTTTCGCATGATCGGCGTTTTGTCGATAAAGTTGCAACCCGTATCTGGCGTATTGAGAATCAGCAGCTAATTGAGGAAAGACGCTCATGATACACAAATTATATCAGCATCTCGCAACAGAATTTAAACTACCTATTGATAAGGATTCCAAGGGGACGATTATCAAAACCAATGAAGAACGTACATTATTTACGACTTGAGGAACAATCATCATGACAGACAATCAACTATTTACAGAAGAACGCGCAGCCAATTTCCCAATGAGTTTACCCAATCAAGTTATTGGGAAATGTGTCCCGATGTCACACTATTTTGAGGTTGAAGACACACTTGAGCCACTTGTATTCCCTGCAAATGTGAATGTGGATCGTTGGTTCAA
>JBAUIA010000205.1:0-1691 GCA_049680565.1 Phototrophicaceae bacterium | reverse complement strand
TCATCTAAATCAGTTTGACTAGCGATTAAACGCGCAACTGTTTGTATCTGCCCTGCTTGTCTCGCAATCAGCACCACATCCATATCGCGTTGCTCACCTAAACCGAGTGTCCCAAAAGCACAAGTTAGAACACGATCTAGAACGAGGCAATCTTGAGAGGCGACAAAATCGAGGGCATCGGGTAGCACATAAATGACAGTTACGCCTGCCACCCGATCTGCGCCACTATTATTCGCTTGAAAATTAATAATGACTTGTTGCCCGATCACGACTGTATTCAGGTCACTACTGAACGCTAACGAAACATCTGCATTGAGTGTCTGCGCCTGAATAGGCGTAACCAACAGCATCAGTAACAAGAGGCTCATGTAAATAAAACGCATCCTATCCCCCTACTCGTCTCGGCTGCTAGCGGTTTGTGTTGCACCGACAACCGCTTGTGTAGCGGTCAATCCAATATGATAGGCTTCAAAAGTTGCTACAACTTCGGTCCGACTCATATCCAATTGGGGATCAATGGTGAGGGTTGGAATCACCAAATCAAGTGCTTGTGGCACAGGCGTATCAGGGAGTGTCTCTTGAATGAATGCGGTTTCAGGAAGTTGTTTCACTGCCCCACTTAGCATATTGTTGGTCAAAATCCCTAATGCAAAACAGACAACCCCCACTATAGTTACTATCGCTAGAAAAGGAGCGGTGCTTTGTAAAGCTGCTGGACGTGGATCATCTGGCGTAGGTACACCCATCTTTTCAAGTAAACGATCTGCTCGTGGATCATCAATAGCTTCCAGAATAGTGATGGCAACCGCTTGGCGACCTTCCGCTAAGAAAGTCTTAGCGGCATTGATTTTAAGCTGTAGTATTTTATTTTCACGCTCTTGTGAACTTAATTTTGCCATCTAATACCAGCCTTTCTGCTGTTGTTCAATTAATGAATATGGTAATATTGTATTTAATGTTAAAGACTGTCGATAAAAAAAGGACAAAGCAAATGACTTCGACCTGGTTACAACGAAAACGCCATGAAGCGGGTTACACTCAATTAGGTTTTGTACAAGCACTTAATGAAGCAGGCATAAAAAAACAGCAGTCTATCGTGAGTGTCTGGGAAAACACTGGACAATTGCCCAGCACCATCTTGGGTGATCCGCAACAATTAATGCAAATTGCTAAATTGTTAAAAGTGAGTGTGTCTGACATTTTAAATCAGTATGGCTATACAGATCTTGATCTGAATGAAAATATTCGCCCTCAAGCCTTATCTGTTGCACGCCGTATTAGTGACTTAGATCCTCATCAACAAGATTTAATTATTGGTGGTATCAATCTCTTATTGATGGCAGTTGAAGCAAATAATGAGAAAGTCACTGAATGAAACGCCCTGCCCCATCTGTTAATGCTAAGAACAATTGATGAAGCTTATTTGTTGTCCAAGGACCTTGAACAAAATACGAAATCCCGATGTCACTTAGAAAAGGATAATACGCAGGTAAGTCCTCATGCCCCACTACAACGTACGGTATACAAGGGGCATAATGTCTGAAATCATTGAGAAAGACATAACTGGCATCGCTTGGCAGAATGTGCATATCAATCAGCACATAATCTAGGTTTTGGGACTGTATGAGATAATTGGTGAAAGAATGACTGCCCTCTTTTAAATGACAGGTCTGCTCGGGGAAGGTCTCTTG
>JBAUIA010000204.1:0-29001 GCA_049680565.1 Phototrophicaceae bacterium | reverse complement strand
ATTTCCCAATGAGTTTACCCAATCAAGTTATTGGGAAATGTGTCCCGATGTCACACTATTTTGAGGTTGAAGACACACTTGAGCCACTTGTATTCCCTGCAAATGTGAATGTGGATCGTTGGTTCAAGTTGCCATCAGACCGACGCGATGCCAAGCATCGTCTATTGACCTTACAACGTGCGACTCATCAAGAAACCATTGTCTTTTATGATGGTGAACAAGCGATTGGCTATTCATCAGGGCGGATGACCAGTGCTTCTGAGTTTATGATGAATGACACAGGTATTTTGCCTGATTACCAAGGTAAAGGCATATATTCAGCTTTTCTCAAACAATATGTGACTTTTCTGCATGATTGTGGCTATGAACGCATTGTCAGTTATCACAGCCCCACCAATAGTGCGATATTAATTGCCAAGTTGAAGGCAGGGTTCAATATTGCAGGGATGGAATTACGGGAACACGGAGGCGCATCTGTGAAATTAGTCTATTTTACGCATCAAGATCGTTTTGAAGCATTTGAAAATGTCCATAGTTTAGAATCCCCTACAAGGAGCAACAAGCATGACTGATATTATCTATCGTCCTGCGACATTGGATGATATTGACACATTTTATGATCTTTATCGCCATGAGCATATCGAAAGTTATGGCAATTTTGGGATGACCAAAGACGAAGTATTTGCTGAGATGAAATTTCCAAATTTTGATCTCAGCCAGCATACGATGTACGCCTTTCTCGCAGATGGCACACAAATTGCTTATGCAGAGTTGCGCGTCTGGCGTGATATTCCTGTGCGCCCAGTGCTTTATAGCTATGTTCATCCTGATTATCGTGGGCAAGGCATCGGCACATATCTGACACAATGGGGTATTGAACACGCCCAACAATTTGTTCCACTTGTGCCAGATCATGCACGGGTTGTCTTAGGGTGTTTTAGCAATATGGATGATGGGTGTGAATTGCTCGAAAATCTTAGTTTTACGAATACCCGTCAATCACATTTGATGAGCATGGCAATTGCAAGCGACAGCCCAAAGGCACAATTTCCAGCAGGAATGCATATCATTACGATGAAAGATCATCCTGTATTGATTGATTTCATCCATGTTTATAAAGAAACCTTCAAAGATCATCGTGGCGCAGTTGATGAACCATTATCGGCAGCCGTTGAGCGTTGGGAACAATTTATAAAAGCGGGCGAATATCCACCAGAGAATTTTGTACTCATAAAAGATGGTAATAACGATGTTGGTGTGATGATTATGTCTGATAAATCGGACGATAATCCTGAGCAGATGTTTATTCATACATTGGGGACGATGCCAAAGTATCGTAAGCGAGGGATTGCGAGTAATTTACTATATTATGCACAAGACCTTGCACGCAAAAAAGGTAAGAAACGGCTGGGCTTGAGTGTCGATGGCAGTAGTTTAACAGGGGCGAATAAACTCTACGAAAAAGTCGGGTTTGATATTGATATGGTCTACCATGCATATGAACTCGAAATCCGCGCAGGGGAAGAATTAACGAATCAAGGTTAATCAGACTCACAGGCGAAGTTATTGGCATATCATGATATGATAAGGACGTTTTGCTAAGAACGAAACCTCTTAGCACCATAATGAAACATATTATCGGATAATTTAATCCGATTAAAGATAAGTATACATAGGCAAACGAACAACAATGACAATTTTAAGTTTCGACAATTTCAGTCAAGCATACGGCAGTTTCGATGTATTCAGAGGGCTGGATGGCAAAATTTTCTCCGATAGTAAAATCGGTCTAGTAGGTCCCAATGGCATTGGGAAGACGACACTCTTGCAAGCATTGGCAGGCTTAGAAGATAGCTTTGAAGGCGAGATCACAAAGTCTGATAGCTTACGTATTGGTTATTTACGTCAAGAAGCTGTTTTAGCTTTCGCTGATAAAGACAATACCCTCCACAATGAAATGTTACTCGTTTTTGAAACCATCTTCGAGATGGAACAAGAGATGCGTAATATTGAGCAACGCATGGCAGATAGCACGGCTACTGATGACGACTATGATTTGTATGGAGATTTACAAGTTCAGGTTGAATTGCGAGGTTTGTATGATTATGAACGACGCATTGAACGCACTCTCGAAGGCTTAGGCTTTGACGCTGATGATTGGAATAAATCGATCAAGATTTTGAGTGGCGGACAAAAAACACGCGCACTCTTAGCTAAACTCTTGCTCGAAGTGCCTGATATTCTCATTCTGGACGAACCGACCAATCATCTTGATATTGATGCAATTCGTTGGCTGGAAGGTATTCTGCATATATGGGATGGCGCATTGCTGGTTGTCAGCCATGATCGCTATTTCTTAGACCGTGTGATTAATCGTGTTTGGGAATTATCACCGATCAACATTGAAGAATACAAAGGCAATTATAGCGCCTACTTGAGTCAACGTGAAGAACGCCGTCAACGTACCCAAATTGAATGGGATGCTATGATGGAGCGTTTTAATAGTGAATTGGCTTATATCAAAAAGCACACCCTCGCTGATCTGAATGCGAAAGGTCGCTTTAAACGAATTACACGCGAAGTCGAAGCGATTCAATCACACGGCATTGATGCCTTACGCTTTATCAAACGCAAAGGTTGGGCGCAATATACCAATCAATTTGAACGCAAAAATCCACCAGCCACTGTTACGGCACTTGAACGCGCCATGAAAGGGCTTCAAAGTCCGATTCAGAGCGAAAAAGATATGCGCCTGAAATTAGTCGCAGAAGAACGTAGCGGTGATGTTGTTTTACGTGGGCGCAATCTTGTCATTGGTTATGAGCAAAATGACCCACTATTTGATACAGATGATATTGATTTGACACGCGGTGATGTCATCGGTTTAATTGGTCCTAATGGGACGGGTAAATCAACGCTGTTAAAAACCTTGCTCGAACAAATTGAACCGCTCAAAGGCAGTTTCAGCTTTGGTGTTGGTTTAGAAATTGGTTATTTCGCGCAAGCCCATGACGGACTTGACCATGAAAACACCGTCGTTGAAGAACTCATTCGCCATAAAAAGTATATGGGGATCGCAGAAGGTCGTAAATATCTTGCACCATATCTATTTACAGGGGACGATGTCTTTAAACCTGTCAGCGCATTATCAGGTGGGGAACGAGGACGTTTAGCTTTAGCGATTTTGGGGCTTAAAGGTGCAAACCTCTTAATGCTCGATGAACCAACAAATCATCTCGATATTCCAGCACAAGAAGTCTTGCAAGAAGTGCTTGAAGGTTACAATGGCACCATTATCCTTGTGACACATGACCGTTATTTGGTGGATCGTTTAGCAACCCAAATTTGGGATTTGCGCGATGAGCATCTGCGCGTCTTTAAGGGCGATTATCAAAAATATCTTGCTGTCGTTGAAGAAGAACAAGCGCAAGCTGGCGATCAACCAAAACCTAAGAAAAAAGTTGTGGCAGATGTTCCACAAGTTGATCCTCATGTCGTGAAACAAATTGAAACACAGATTATCACACTCGAAAGTGAAATCAAGGAACTCGAAACCTTGCTCACCCATGCGAGTGCAGCAGGTAATGGCGATACCATCACTACATTGAGCAAGCAATATAAAGCGCAACAAGATCGCTTGCATGAACTCAGTGTGGAATGGGAAGATTTAGCTACAAAAGCGTAAGAGCCAGTTTGAATATTAGGATACTTCAAGACGCACCGTTGTGCGTCCCTACTACCTGTAAGCAGTCAGTTGTAGGGACATCCAACGGGATGTCGAATAGATTCTGACATCATGATTGAATTTCAAAATATGTTCTAAGCAACATACACAAAAAGCCATCATAATATATGATGGCTTTTTGTTTTAATGGTCTATTGATTATTCATAACGGAGAACGTTCATCACCCGTTCACGGACGGCGATATTAGCACTCAAGAATGTGCTAACCCACGCAATCACCATCGCAGAAATCAGCAATATCACGGCAACAATTTGTGCTGAACGCGGTAACGGGATCACTTGCCCTGTCAATTCCGTGAAGACCCACAAGCCAACTTGACTCAAGCCAATGCCCAATAAAGCACTGAGTAAGCCAATGAGGGTTGCTTCAATCAGCATCACGCGTAAAACACGATTACTCTTGAGTCCGATTGCTTTCAGGATACCAATTTGACGGCGACGCTCTAGCGTACTGAGTGCAATGGTATTTGCCATAATGATTGCAGCAGCAAATAAGGATAAGATACCGACAATCGTTGGAATTGCTGCAAATTGTGCGATAAAGCGTGATACTAAGCTATCAATAAAGCGCACATCCAAGGCAACAGTTGGCGGAACAACCAATGAGGATAAGGCAGCAACAGCTTGTGGAACATTTTCTTGATCGACTTCAAAAGCATAGAATTGGAAAATTGGATTATCAAGACCCTCAACCGATTCAGGCGCAACAGTTGACCCACCTTGCCCCAAAATACTGCCTCTATCGTAAAGTCCAATCACTATAAAATCGATATTACGACCATTGATGTCATAAGTGATGGTTGAGCCAATCTCAATGCCAAGAATTGCTGCTGAATCGGCTGCACCAATCAAGACTCGTTGTCCACGATCTTCTGGTAAGATATTACGCCCACTGACAATATTAAAAACATCATCCATCATATTGAGATTTTCTGAGTCCCAAATTGAGAAATTTTGATAGGCTAAGGGTGCAGTCACGGCATCGTCTAAGATGTTGGTTTCATCAATGTCAATATCAGGGATTGGCTGCCCGTTAATAGCAACTAATTCAGGGTCATAGAGTGAAATCACAGTACGCCCTTGTACGCCTTCTACATCAAGCAATGCACGATTCAGCCCGCGTTCGGTTAAGTTCACTAGACGCGAATCAAAGGCAGGTTGTATCGGAATGGCTAGGACATTGCCCCCAAATGAATTACTCAAAATTTCATTCAGCAATTGGCGCGTGCCTTCACCTACAAACGTAATACTACTGAGCGCAAACATCCCTGCACTGAGGGCGAGGAGTGTGGTAGCCGTGCGTGTGCGTTGTGTACTCATATTGCGGAGTGCCAATTGTAAATCAACCCAACCAAACGCTGGTAATTTGCCAATCACCCAAACTAAAATCCATAAAATCAGAGTCAATAATCCGAGAATCCCCAAAGCAATCGCCACGCCTATGACGCTCCATAGATACGCATCTTGGGCATTGAAACTAGAGGTTAGACCAAATGTAGGTTGCACAATCTGCCCAACGATCAAGCCGAGCAATATCGTAATGACAAGCACTAAAATCAAGGTTTGGATGATTCCCAAAGTAGCAAAATTGCCTTCATTGGGGCGTAAAACAATCGCTGGGCGAATCTGTAAGGCGGTGAGAATCGGTGCAAGCCCAAAAATGATGGTGGTTGCCATGCCAAGGGTCATCCCATAGAGCAAGGCTTCGGGATAAATTTTCCATGATAGACTTTGTTGGATGAATTGCTCACCAAATTGATTGACAAAGCCCCCTAATAACACACCAGCTATACAACCAATCACACTACCGATCAAGCCTAATAAGATACCTTCTGCCAAAAAGAGCAAGGCAATCTGACGACCTTTGAGTCCAAAGGTTTTGAGTGCTGCAATTTCATTGGTGCGCCGTCGAACGAGAACGAGCATCGTATTGAGGATACCCACCCCACCAATGAGGAGTGCGCCTAAGCCCAAGATCACGATAAAATCACCTAAGACCGTTGAAATGTCTTCGCGTACTTCTAATAATTCACCTGCTGTTTCGATATAGGTATTGCGACGATTAAAGCCAAGAGCGCGGATACGGTCTTCTTCAATTTCACCTTCATCATATGTGAGCGCTTCTGGATAAGCAAAACTCACACGGTTAATACCAATCCCCTCATCAATTGTCTGTTGTGCTGTTGCAAGGTCGAGGTATGCAAAGCCAAAAAATGCTGCAAAGGGATTGTTAATGCCAGCTTCGGATTCGACCCCAACAATGCCACGCACAATAAATATTTCATCGGAGCGTGCGATACGAACTTCACCACCAATACCCAAATTCTGTGATTGCGCCATATTTTCACTGATGACAATATCAGTGCCGCCAGTGAACAAATCAGCAAAGGCAACACCTTGCGGTTCAACCACGCGCACCTCGCCAATGACAGGGTATGTTTCGGGGTCAATGAGATAAGTAACGGCAAATTGTGATGTTGCGACTAAGCCACCACTTTGCCCTGCAATCTGAACAGCGCCACCAGATGAAAATTGTGTCATTTGCAGATTATTCTGAGCAGCAAAAGATGCAAATTTATCTAATTCATAAGGGGCAAAAAATTCAACATCTTGACTACCGAGTGACAAAGCAAAATCAGGTGCATTATCGGTTTCGCGTTGGACTAAAATATCGCCTTTGTTATCTTCACGCACTGTGCTGACTAGCGATTCAGCAATCGAAAGCCCCAAGCCTCGTAAGGCAACAATGGTGGCAACCCCTGCTGCAATACAAAAAATTGCTAAAGCAATCCAACGTCCGCCACGTCTGATATTCCGTAAACTATAGGTAAAATAGAAAATAAGTCGATTTAAAAATCCTGAATTGATCGTTGATTGCTCGTTAGCCAATGCGATGCACCTTGTATCTAGTGTGGTCAGTGATGGTTACGTGTTATCGATGCTATAGGTTTCAGTTTAGCATGAGGATATAACAGCTTTATAGATGCGAGATGATGAGTATCTTAATCAGAGGGGAATGAATAAGGGATATAGCAATACACTATATCCCTTAGTGATGCACTATTCAGATGTTTCTGTCGCTTCTGGTGTAATCTCTGGTGATTCTGTCGCTTCTGGTGTGACTTCGGGTTCAATAACTGGCGGTGTATCGAACAGGCTCAAGAGTAAGGCAACACTATCACTATCAATGAGAGCAACTTCCTCAAATTGATTAACTAAGCCATAGTAGACACTGCCTGTAGGGTCTTGATCGCCCAATTGCAAAATATAGACAATATTGCCAACTGTACCTGCTTCCAAGCGATAAGTAGGGTTATCAAGCCCGAGTACGGCTAGATCAGTCGTAGCGACTTGGTCAACACCACGCACAGTCGAGAAACTGTTGAGGATCACTTGTAAAAATTCTGGCTGTACAGCTAATTCTTCACCATTGAGATTGAACGTCCAGCCTGTACCTTCGGCATTACGACTAATCAAAATAACATCACCTGTTTCATTATTGGTGAATGTAAAACCAGTTGCATTGGTCAAGACGAAACTTGCGAAAGGTGCTTGTGTATTCAATACAGGTATAGCAGTCGGCACAGCCGTTGGTTCAATTGGCACAGTTGTTGCCAAATTGAGGATGCTATTGCGGAGTGTGGTCGCATTGGTGATGACATAAATTGTTTGCTCATCATCATTCAAAAACGCATAAAACGCATTTTCGCCAACTGTGCTATTGCCAATCCGTAAGCGATAATTAACAGGCTCGCCTGTTGGTGCTGCATCGCCTTCTGCTGCGACCCCTGTTTCAGCGATAGGTTGTTCGGTAAAACGAATATCATAAGTTGGCATATCTAAACCAAATTGTGAATAATCGCCATCCTCAGGCGTAAATTGACGATTCGATTGCAAGCTCACTAGCGCACGAACGGCGGTATCAATTTGAGCAGAATCCACAGTACCTGTGATTGTTTGTGTACTTGTATCACTGACTAACCATGTCGCTGTTGTGCTATCGCGGTTGAAAGCGCTGACATCAGTTGTCATTGGAGGATCAATATCCTCTGGCAAATCAGTTGGCGGGACGAGTGTTGCATTACCCGGAATCGGTGTCGGACGTAAATCGCCAACTTCGCGCTCTTGTGAGACACTCAAAGCGATGACATTAGCATCCGCTACAGTTGGGAATAATTGAATCGTTACAGCAGTGGCTTCAACAATCGGTTGATTATTGTCTGTATCATCACCTTGAAGAAAAATCAAAGCGACGATAATCACCAAAGCGAGTAATGCGATAAAAATCGCGGAATTTCGGTTCAAGCGCATTGTTTATTGCTCTCCTCGTAATATGGTTTATCAAGGGAAATTTAGCGTTGTTTTATAACCCCTATCCCCCGCCCTTTCCCCAATAAAATGGAGAAAGGGCGCTTTTAAGTCCCCTTCTCTATCAGCGACGCGTAGTAGGCAGAGGATTTAGGGGAGGGATTCATCATTCGTTATTACATCTTATGCGATAGCAGATGGACGGCGTACCCACCAGACCAATAATCCGAGTAACAGCATACCGAACGGAATGACACCTGTCACAACGAAACCCATCCAACTCAGTTGGGTTTGTTGCAAGAAAATAGGTTCATCAAGTTCGGGTGATTCTGGTACGAGTTGGCGCACAACATCCGAGAAGTTTTGTGCATCCGATGCCCAATAAATTGTGCTTTCGGCAACTTCAGGTGCTTCAATGTTAGCATACACACGCCATTGATTTTCCATCAAATCGGTACTACCAAAGAGGACTAACCGTGCGCCTGTTTCTACATTTTCAGCAGCAACAGCCAATGGAATCGCCCCTTCTAAATCACCCTCTGCCTGTGCGAGATCAGCCTCGGTGAGATCAACAGTCAAATCAAGCCCTGTTTTAGCATAGCCTTGATCGCTGGTGCTGACTAAGACGGATACTGTCGTGGGCGGATTCTCGGCAATTTCGATAGATCGTGGTGAGGACATCACGAGATTATTGGTTGCAGGGTTCAAGCCATCCACAATGGGATGTGTGCCATAGTTATTGACTTGATAGACACGTCCTAATTGGCGCACAGGAATTGCAGGATCAATCACAAGATCATCACGTAAGCGCACACCAAAGTTATCCCATAAGAGGCTTGCAAAATTATCTGCAAGGGCTGTTGATACGCCACCATCGGTATTG
Organism: Phototrophicaceae bacterium; assembly: GCA_049680565.1. Lineage (GTDB taxonomy): Bacteria > Chloroflexota > Anaerolineae > Aggregatilineales > Phototrophicaceae > JAUZRW01. The sequence continues at coordinate 20,065 of JBAUIA010000204.1, read as the reverse complement.
ATGCCACCGAGTACGATCAAATCGCCACCATCTTGGATATAAGTTGCGATAACAGCGATTTCATCATCGGAAAGGGCTTGTGTACCCCCTGCGATAATCATCACTTCGGCACTCGCTGTTGGGTCATTGAGTGTGACAGGTGGATTTGAGAGTAACAAGGGGTCAATTGTATCGACTGTCCATTCATCTTCAATATCATCGACAATCCCACTTGCGCCTTCATCCGAAGCTGAAAGCGTATCAAGGCTACCATCAACATTGAGGAAGTAAGCGCGGAAATCCCCTTCAACACTCAAGCTAAGCATTGCATTGATAATTTGGAATTGTCCTGCTGCGACTTGACCTGTTGCTTCTGGGGCAGCAATTTCGTAGTCGGTTAAACTTGGCGCTCCTGTTGCAGGATCAATTTCAGCAATGACAATTGATGGGATACGGGCATTTTCTCCGAGATAATTTTCTGTACGGAGTGGTTCAAGCGCAGGGTCAACAAATTCGTACCCAGCAATCTTACCACCACTATTATTGAGCATATCTTGGAGCAATACTGAGATGCGATCCCGTTGTGCGCCTGATGTCGCGCTATAGAATCCCAGTATTTGCACGGTTGGGATCGAAGGATCATCACCCATTGCGATGAGTACATCTTGTACTTCTGCATCAAGTGAGAATACATCGCGCTCACTATAATCTTGGCTGAGTCCTTGTTCTTGAACAACGTTATACACCAAGACACTCGCAAATATCACAACGGCTGTGACGACAATGCCAAATACACCATAAGTCAATGTACGACCTTTGATGAGGTTTACGACTTCTTCTGGGAACATGAATGCCCACAGAATCAAAGATAGCACTGTAACTGCCAATGCCCCCCACCCAATGATATTAAATTCACTTGCGGTGAAAGCGACAGTTATTGTTACAATTAAACCTGCTAATGCCACCAATAAGAAAATAATTGGCGGAATAACGGGTGGTAATTCTTGTTCTTCGATCTCAGATTCGATCACTTCGTTTTCATCTTGTATGTTGTTTTCAGGCGTTGTCATAATTATGAAGCCCTCCAGCGACGTGTACCGACAATGAGTGTTGTTATAAATAGCGAAACTGCAATCATAAGCACGAAATAAGCCACGTCTTCTGCACGCAGCAAACCATCAAGCATCGTTGCTTGATAATGTGTACGTAGACCCAGTTCGCGCACAAATTCGGACGCATTGGCAGCGAGAACATTGCCTTCAAAAATTTGTCCTAAATCAGATGCAAGGAATAAAGCAAGGACGGTTGTGACCCCCAAAAATGCAGCGACAAGCTGGTCATCAGTGACGGCTGACCAAATCATACAAATCGCCATTGTTGTGCCACCATACAGCCATGCCCCAAAGTATGCGACACCAATAACACCATAATTGATTGGTCCGAGTAGTGATAGTAACCAGACATGAATGAGTGTCAGTGCCAGCAGAAAAGTATAGAATGTCCACGCTGCTAGGAATTTACCGACAACGAATGTCCAATCACTCATGGGGAGTGTCATCAAGACTTCGAGTGTGCCTTCGCGGGATTCTTCTGAGAGTAAGCGCATCACCAAAACAGGTGAGACAACAAACATCAAGAATACAAAGGTATCCAATTGGCTAACAGCAAGATTCGCTGCATTGGCATTCGCAGGAACTTGTTGCCCTTGTTGGATAATATTAAAAATGCCTGATAATTGTGCTTGGAATAACAAGCCCATGAGGATCATCAAGGCAAAGGTAATGCCATACGCGATAAATGACTTATAGTACAACGCCACTTCACGTTTATAGACAGCCAAGAATGCACCCATTGATTATGCCTCGCTTTCTTTAGTAATAGCAGGTTCTACACCACGACGGGTTACTTCGAGGAAGATTTCCTCAAGGTTATTCGCAACAGGGCGTAATTCTACGATATTGAAGCCTGATTCGATCAAGGTACGTGCTATTTCAGCACGCGGGTCAACGCTTGCAGCAGATGGGAAGGCAATAATCATATCGCGTTCAACTTCAGCACGCATAATGGTGCTAATTTGTTGCACGGTATCGAGTGCTTGGTTGGGGTCTTCGGCAGTACGGATGAGAATCCGTGCGCCACTTTCCATTTGATTACGCAATTCGATAGGCGAACCTTCTGCCATCACTTGTCCTTGATTAACAATTACAACACGGTCACATAATTGTTCAGCCTCTGACAAAATATGGGTGCTGAACATGACGGTATGTTCGCGTCCTAACTCAGCGATAAGATCACGCAACTCCAACACTTGAATCGGATCAAGCCCGATAGTGGGTTCATCTAAAATGAGGACTTCTGGATCATGCACGAGGGCAGCAGCAAGCCCTACCCGTTGGCGCATCCCTTTGGATAATGTCTGGATTTGACTATTGGCACGCTTCGCTAATCCGACACGGCTTAAAACATCGAGTGCGCGTGATTGACGGTTCTTTACCCCACGGATTTCGGCAACATACTTAATATAGCCAAGTGCCGTCATATCGCGGTAAAGTGGTACATTTTCTGGTAAATAGCCGACATTCTTACGGACTTCTTTGCTTTGGTCAAAAACATCATAGCCAGCAACCGTTGCCGAGCCACTAGTGGGTGGCGAATAGCCCGTTAGAATCCGCATGGTGGTGGTTTTTCCTGCCCCATTTGGACCTAAAAATCCTGTTACTTGCCCTGATTCCGCAGTGAAACTAATGCCTTTCACTGCTGTAAAATTTCCAAATTTTTTAACGAGTTCATTAACTTCAATCATAGATTGTACTGCTCCTCTAATTATGATGTGATAGCAGTGCTTAACGACAGGCATTATATCGTAAGCATAAAATTGGTGTAAGGGGGTTTATCCATGCAGATTAATTTAGCAATTGCTCAACAAGTTACATCAACACAAACCCTACCGAGCGTATTGTATATAGCTATAGCGTTGCCCCTCTTCGCAAACTACCTTATAATCAGCGTGATATTTAAACCTTGGGAATAATCACAGTTATGAGCGATGAACTGGTTGGAAAAATTGTCAGTGGTTATGAAATCTTGCACCCAATCGGTGAAGGAGGCATGGCGACTGTCTATCTTGCTAAACAACAATCTATGAATCGGCAAGTTGCTATTAAGGTATTGCCCAAGCATTTTGTTAAAGATGATACGTACATGGAGCGTTTTCGGCGTGAGGTCGATATTGCGAGTAAGTTAGAGCATCGCAATATTATCCCTGTGTATGATTATGGCGAATATGAAGGGCAACCCTTCATTGTGATGCGATACATGCACGCAGGGTCACTGGACGATGTTTTACAAAATAGTCCATTGAATCCCGATCAAATTTATCAACTACTGAGCCAAATTGCGCCTGCCCTAGATTACGCCCATAGCAAAGGTGTACTTCATCGGGATCTCAAACCCAGCAATGTTTTGATGGATGATGACGGCGGCGCATTCCTCACTGATTTTGGGATTGCGCGTGTAGTTGGGGATAATAGCCCCGGTTTGACAACGCAAGGGGTCGTGGGGACACCCTCGTATATGTCTCCTGAGCAAGCACAAGGTAAAGAGCTTGATGGACGCAGTGATATTTATGCGCTTGGTGTGATGCTCTTTGAAATGGCAACAGGTCGGCGACCTTTTGAAAATGACACACCGTATAGCATTGCAGTGATGCAAGTGACAGAACAGCCACCGATGCCGCGCAACTTAAATCCTAATATTTCATCAGCGCTTGAAATTGTTATTTTGAAAGCCCTCAAAAAGAGCCGTGATGAACGCTATCAAACAGGGATTGCACTCACCGAAGCCCTCAAATTAGCAATGGAAAATCCGCAAGCCGTTCATGATACCGAACCGCGTCTGCAAATGTCCTCATATCAAGAGATATTGGCGGATGAACCAACGAAACCACCCTCTAAACCCAAAAATCAAGTGGCTGCATATGCCCCATCCCCGATCAGTGCAAGCCGTCCGATTGTGCCACCTCCCAGTAGCTTGCGTTCTAAAATACGCAAACGTCGGTCACAAAGTCCCTTATTCAGCGCTTTAATTGGTGGTTCTATTGGATGTGGTATGTTGGGGATTATCACAGCAGGGATATTTTTAGCCTATAGTCTATTATTGACTGGCGACACACCCAACAATATTCAAGAAACTGATGTCGATATGGCTGCGAGTAGTATCGCAACAGAGGTCACACGCGCACCAAATACACTTACGGATGGGTCAGCAATTCCTACCTTAGACCCCACCAATGAAGCAGCACGCGCTACCTTGTTATCACGCGCCACTGATGATGCAGCAACACCGCCTGCGGAGCAACCCACGCTTTTATTCCCTGATACACAAGCACTCGTTTTCCCTGTAGGCGCAGCAGGTACACCTGAACTCATTTCATCATTGCAGAGTGTTAGTGGCAGAATCATTTTTGCCGATGAACGCGGTGAAGATAATCAATCTTTAGAAGTGATTAGTATCAATTTCGTTAATTGGACAGAAACGCAACTGACACAAGACCCATTTGCCGATAATATGTATCCGATTGCATCTCCTGATGGACGGTGGATTGCCTTCCAATCGAATCGAGATGGCAATTTTGAAATTTACATTGTCAATCCCAATGGCGGTCAATTACAACGGATGACCTTCAATGACGTAACTGATCGCTTGCCTGCTTGGTCACCTGATGGTGAATGGATTATCTATTCATCAGAGACTGAGACAGGGATTTTTGCGCTACGGCGCGTCCGTATTAGTGACCGTGTCGATGAGTTGGTATTGGATAATGGTTTATATAATGGACATGCTCGTTATAGTGCCGATGGTCGTTATATCGTGTTTACAATGGGAGCAAGTCGTCAAGATGCAGGCACATGGGAAATTGCCCAATTGGATACGGCAACAGGGATTGTCACCTTACTAACAGATAACGCATTACGGGATGCCTCGCCTGTGTTTTCGCCTGATGGTACACGAATTTTGTACATCACATTTAATCTGGATAATCAAACCAGTGGCATTGCTGAAATGAATAGGGATGGTAGTGATAAGCGCATCTTATTTGATAGTGATGGGGTTGATTGGGCAGCCAGTTATAGCCCTGACGGGGATTATATTGTGTTCACAAGTAATATTACAGGACAAGATCAACTGTATCTAATGACGGCTGATGGACAAGATGTGCAACAAATTACGACCACAGGTGGTAATTACGCCTCATGGATTCCGTAATCGTACATCAATCAAATGAGAAGCGTCCATCGTCATCTAAATCAACATCAATCGGTTCAAGCGTGTTTATATCAAGGTCGCTGAGGCGTTCATCGTCATTATCTGCAATATCTAAGTCAACTTTTGTCTTATCTTCAGGAACATCATCACCTGCCATTGTTGCAAATAATTTTGCGTATAGGTGTGGTGATAAGCCTTTATAGGCTAATGCCATCCCATAGAGGAAGGCATCAATTGCCTCGCGTGAATCGGCTGTCATGACGATGGTTTCGCCTGTTTTGACAATCCATTCACCTGCAATCTCATCCACAGTGAGAAACCAGTAAAAGCTATTAATCGTTAATTCCGCTTCACGGAGTGTACCAATTTCTTGATTGAGTAAATGAAGTTTTTGCATGATGAGTCGGCTCACAGACGGGTATTAGGTAAAAAGCGTGTTGGAATAAAGCGACTGAGAAAGTGATTGATTCGTAGAGCGATCATCAAACTTTGGACATCACTTTCATTATCATATTCGTGTCCACCGCCTAATGCTAGGAATTGCTCATAATCGGCAATTGCGCCGTCATAATTTTTAATTTCAACACGAATGCGTCCGCGTGCTTCATAAAACGCTGGAATATCGGCTTGTAAGCCAATAGCATGGCTTAAATCAGAATCGGCTGCGGTGAGTTGCCCCATTTTTTCATGGGTTAACGCCCGATTATAGTAAGCTGCATAATGTGCCTTATCAATGGCAATGGCTGCATCATAATCATCTAATGCAAGCTGATAATCATCTGATAAGCGATACAAATTCCCACGCTCGTTATAGGCATCTGCAATATAGGGATTTTTGCGTAAGGCATTGTTAAAATCATTCAGAGCTTTATCGAACGCATCCAAATAGGCATACGATATACCGCGATACAGATGTGTTTGTGCCAAGTCTCCTAAACTAAGACGGAGCGCTTTCGTAAATAATTCAATCGCTTGTTCATAATGCCCTTCTTCAAAGAAGCGCATTCCATCATCAAAGTAGCTGCTAATTGGGGCTGTCATGGTTTGCTCCAACTATCGACAGATTGTACAACGTGTTAATGTAAATTATTGCTTTAAAGTGTTAGCATTGCAACTAAGGTTAAGACAAATCAATTAGGATAGAAAACACAATGACTAGATTATACCCTTATCTGCTTTTATTATGCTGTTTATTACTATTTACCATACCAGCAATCGCACAAGATGACGATAGTAGCGAGGATGTTATCATTAGTGATGCCTTCGTGAACACAGCAGAACTCGCTGATACAAATGATGCAGCTACTTTATTGATAACAGGTGATTTACCCGATAGTTGTACTGAAATCAATGAAATCTCACAAGAACGTATTGATGATGTCATACAAATTACAGTAACAACAACACGCCCTGCTGATGCCGCCTGTGCAACGGTATTAGATTCATTTGAAATCGATTATACGATTGAGACAACTGGATTAGATGATGGAACATATACCGTTGATGTTAATGGCATCACGCTAACACTAACACTGCCTTTAGAAATCGCTGTAACGTGTCCAGAAGCAGATGATGATACCAATTTGTTTGATGAACAGGGCGTATGCTTTGTGTATCCCAGTGAATTTGATATTTTCAGTGGACGCGACTTCATTTTCATCAATCAACCACTCACCTCAAATGCTGTTCTGCTCATCACGATTGATGATGCTAATGAGACGACCTTTGATGATCTCCGCGAAACGCTTGATTCAGATGATGTGCTGATTGAAGATGTTGTTATCGGCACACAAGATGCCCTCATCATTGACCGTGAAACCATGCGTGAAGCCTATATCCTCGTTGAGGATCGCCTGTATCATTTTGTTGTGCAACCTTTGAGTGATGATGAAGAAACTGGCGAAATATTATGGGCAACCGTCTTAGATTCGGTGTTCTTCCCAATGGATGAAGTAAGCGATTAAGGATGACCACAAGCCACATGATATGATGTGGCTTTATATTGATTAATATGTTGATTCTATACGATGATACAGTACACTAAGATAGAAACTCATGCTTTCTAAAAGGGGTCAGCAATATGCCACCGTCAAAGCGATATTTGAGCGCTAAAGAAGCTGCAAAATTACTCGATATTAGTGTTGCGACACTTTATGCTTATGTAAGTCGTGGTTTGATTCGTAGTGAGCAAACCGCAGAAGGTAAGCGACAAAAACGCTACTATGCGGAGGATATTGAGAAATTAGTCGCACGCAAAGATGGTCGCCGTAATCCTGAGACTCTCGCTAAAGATGCCCTGCATTGGGGCGCGCCTGTGATGGATTCTGCAATCACATTGATTGAGAGTGAGCAGGTGTATTATCGTGGATATGCCGTTGACCAATTAGCGCGTGACTCCTCAGTAGAAGATGTTGCTGCCCTCATTTGGCTAGATGATATGTCCAAATCAAAGACCTTATTTGATCTGGATGTGTATGTTTCAGCACAACGGTATGAAACGATGTTGCTGCATATGGAAATTGATGGTGCAGAACTGACCCCCTTACAAGAATTTATGACATTTTTGCCTTCGGCTGCTGCTGATGATAATTTAGCCTATGATTTACGGTCACAGACTGTGGCAGTAACAGGTGCGCGAATCATGCGCTTAATGGCATCCATTGCAGCAGGTGATGTACCACAAAACCTTACGATTCCTCAAATGTTACAACAGGGTTGGTGTAAAAATGATGAACGCGCTATCCCTGTCTTGAATGCAGCCTTGATTGTAACAGCCGATCATGAATTGAATGCTTCATCATTTGCAGCCCGTGTCGTAGCATCGGCTGGGTCAACGCCTTATGCTGCTGTGAGTGCAGGTTTAGCCGCTTTACAAGGGGTTAAGCATGGGGGCTATACAGAACGAGTAGAAGCCTTGTTCAATGAAGCGTCTAACCCCAAAGCCTTGCAAGCCATTATGCAAAAGCGCCTACGTCGGGGTGAAACTATCCCCGGTTTTGGGCATCGCTTATATGCAGGCTATGACCCGCGTGCAAAAGTATTATTTGCCATTTTAGAAGAACACTATCAAGCCTCGCCAGATTTTCAATTTATTAAGCAAGCCATTGATGCTGCTCATAATCTGATTGGTGAGTTTCCAACAATTGATACAATACTGGTTGCAGTTGCCCATGTGCTTAAATTACCAGCAGGGAGTGCGCTTGCATTGTTCGCACTAGGACGGACAATGGGTTGGATTGGGCATGCGATTGAACAATACGAGACAGATCGCTTGATTCGTCCACGGGCACGATACACAGGCACACATCCTAATTTGTGAGCAACAAAAAAGGCATCCACTACAATGGATACCTCTTTAGATAAATGAAATCACGGCTCTTGTGTTGCTTCTGGTGTTACTTCAGCACTGAGTTCAGCTTCTAAACGCGCTTGATACGCCACAGTGAAAAATCCCCAAATGATACGAGCGGTATCTGTATGAGGGGGCTGGGGTGTAAGTCCGCGTACATATGCACCGAAACCGGGCCAAATATGACCTACATCTTGTAAAGCGTGCAGCATGACTAAATTGCCATCAGGGCAATCTGAGAAGAAATAGGTGTGGTAGCCATTCTCAAATAAATCTTCGCTATAAGCTGGCACACTTTCAATATCACATTCATTACGACGCGCCCAAAATGCAACCCCAGAGCGCACCGCATAACGATATACATTGCCTTCAAAAGGAACGACTTCGTCTCCTGTACCATGAATGACTAAAACAGGTAATTGCACACCATCGCACTCATCCGCTTGCGCGCTCCGCATTGTGCCACCTATCGCAGCAATGCCTGCAAAAAGATCAGATGCTTCACAAGCTGCACGGTAAACCATTGTACCGCCATTAGAGAATCCAACCAGATAGATACGCTCACGATTGATGCGGAAATCACGATCAACACGATCAACTAGGTCGCGTAATAATTGAACATCATCTTCTTCATGTCCGCCAATACTGCCATCATTCCACTCATTGAGGTAGCCTTGTGGAAAAGCAAAAATGAAATTATCTTCTTCTGCACGCCCGATTAAACCCGTTGCTGGATAAAAATTTTCCCATGTATCTCCAAAGCCATGTAAGGCAATTAACAAAGGATAATCATCATCGCCATTGGCATCATATGAGGTTGGGATATATAAGCCATAGCCACGTTCATCAAGGCTTGCACCATCTGTTTGTGCAAGTGCAGATGAACTGACACAAAATAAAATAATCATCAAACTGAGACGTAAAAATCGCATAGTATTTTTCTCCAATAATGCACTCAAGTTACTTTTTAGTATCATAATAGCTCTGTTTAGATGCTAACAGAGCTATATCGAGAAATCATGAAAAGTTGATGGTATTTTAGCAATAATTGGATTAATCCACACGCTACAAGAAATCTAGCAAGTACGCTATAGTAAAGGCGCAATGGGGGTGGTTGTGTCCCGGTGGATGCCCTAGTCTTCAAAATTAGTGGTCGGTTGCGTGGCAGGCGACGGTGGGTTCGACTCCCATCCACTCCCGTATCATATGTAGATTCTATATCCCAATAAAAATCCCACATAGATCACTATGTGGGATTTTTGTGTTACTAATTTAAAAATCGTATGACCTTATTCTCCACTATTTATGATAGTGAGATTGATTGAACTAGAGAAGCCACGATCACCTTGTTTATTGATTTCAGTGTATGGAATCGCAAATAGTCGATACTCACCGACAACAAAGGGGATACCTTCACTACCTGTACGGATAAATGGACTATCACTATCAATACGTTCACCATAATCATCAACTAAGAGAACGCTTTCGACAGTTGTTGATCCTTCAGCACTTGTAATAGCGAGAATGCTTAATGGATTTGAGAATTCTACTATATCTATCGTAGTGCCATCCGTGATTTCGCCAAAAACCTCGCCTGTAATCGCATCAATCAAGAGGAAGCCTGTTACTGAGATTGAACTATCAAAGCCTCGGAAATTAACATCCCACAGGAAAGATACACTAACAGTCTCTTCAGTTGAATAATCAAAGACTGTTACGGTGACGAGAACTGCGCCACCTTCAGAGGCTGCACCATCAGAAATCTGCCCTACGATTATATAGCCTTCATTGAGGGATAGACCTTCAGGCAAGCCTTCAATGTTAACATCATATTCCCCTGATCCACTACTAATCACAATTGGAACAGGCGTAATAATATCGCCTTCTGTGTTGAATTGGTCGGCAATATCTTCTACTGTTAATCCTGATTCTGCTGGCAGTATTTCTATATATACGGTTGCTGTAGCTGTGCCTTCTGGTGATGAACCATCTGTAATCGTATACTCAAAGGAATCAAAGCGCGTATTTGAGCCATTATGAACATAAGTAAATGTCCCATTGGCGTTCATACTAAGTTCGCCACTGAATGGTGAGCTTGTTAGTTCAACGACAACACTTAATGGGTCATCATCAAAGTCAAAGTCATTATCGAGCACGCTTTCTTCAATAACAGATAGTGTGCCACCATTTTCAACCACAAAGTCTGTCTGAGGGAAATCTTCGCCACCATCATTACCCTCATCAACTGCCACTGGGTCAAGATTACACGCCAATGGATTTGAGATACCCATAACAAGTGGGGCATTGATGAGACCGCCATCCTTGAGTGGTGGTAAATAACTACCATCGGGCAGGAGTTGCGTTTCACAAGCAGCAGGATATTGTCCATATTGGGCTAAGATGAATGCAGCACCCGGTCCTGCGAAAGATGTCCCTGCAATGATACGGGTTGTATCAGGTTCGCCACCGACACCCGGAATGATGAATTGGTAAGCTGCCCCCGGTGCGCGAATATTCCCATCTTGTGAGAAGAGCCATTGACCTTCATCACTTTTGATATTATCGCCTAGTGTTGCTGCCACTGCGATTGTTTCTGACCATTTAGCAGGTGTTAAAGGTGTACCACCTACCCAAGGAGCATAATTACCGCTAGAAGCCACGGTGAGGACAGTTTGTGTATTACCACTCTCAACATTAGCCACGAGATAATCCGCTAATAGATTGCGTAATGCACTCAGATCGGTTGTATCTTCTACATTGACTAAGAAACCAATCAAAATGGTCAAGGTTTCATCAGGTGAATAACCGAGGTCTTCAAAGTAATCACCGAGTGTATAGCCAAGATCATCAAAGCACTCAATTGTGCCAATATTTGCTGTAACTGTTTGTGGCGCGTTATTGCCAACTGTAACAGTCCATGAAACACTTTGTCCTTCTGTAAAACTTACTTCAAATACTGTATTGCTCCTACCTGATAAGAAGTAAGTGGGTTGACCACGGTATGTATGTTCCGAAAAAGCATTATCACTACTAATAGGAATATATACACTTCTATCGTTCGGATTTTCATAACCAAAGCGTGCTATAAATTGATTTGTTTCTGGATCATATGCTACACATTCTACGATAGGTGTAACATATATTTGTGGTGGGGTTGGTGGTGTAGGAGGTACATATGGATTATCACACAAATACTTGCGGATTTTCCCCCAGCCCATTGCTTTTCCTTCATCACCACAATGTAAACCAATGATGTAGCTATAAGGTGCATCAAATTGGCGTGCGAGACTACGACCTCTTGGGTGTTGATCGTTACGATTTTGACAATAGTAACCTTCTCCACCATGGGCTGTTACAGGTGGGGTGTATATCTCTGGTGCATCATCACATATCGGAGAATGTCTCGTTGCAATTACACTTCTTATTCTTTTACCATTCGGGCTGATAATACGCCAACTTAATCTGCGACTAAACGATACCTCGAAAACAGCTTCTTTTTCACCTGACTCAAACAATATCGGTAAGGTACTGTTATTCCAAGTTGATAGTGTATTGCGCCAACCTGCATCAACGTAAACAGTTTGATCGTTTTGATTATCATAACCAAAACGTGCCATGTAAGTATTACCAGTGACCTCGTATACACATTCTAAAATAGGAATGATATTTCTTGTGGATTCACCTGAGCCTGATGCAGCGTTAGCTTCTTGTGCATCTCGTTCTGCGAGGAAGTCATAGTAATTGAAGCCTGTTTCAGTGTCTTCACAAGGGATGAATGCAAAGCTCATATTCAATACAATATGTTCGTAATTACCTTCACCAGTTTGTAAGGCTGTAACTTGAGCATCAATTGCAGCAGCAATCGCTTCTGATTCGTAATTGATTGAGGGCACACCAATATCAATGAAATAAATATCAATCGTTGGGATTTCTTGTGATTGGAGATAGTCATTCAAGGCATCAAAAGTTGCGAGTACATCTTGACCATGATCGGCATCATCAATGACGATGATCGCAGAATCGGCATTACCGTATTCTTCGCCTTCGGTCAAATTGCTGAATAATGTGCCTGTCCATGCTGGATCAATGATATTATCTAGCAATTCTTGTTGAAGTTCTTCAACGGATTGCCCAGCAAATGTGAACCCTTGCCCAGCGAACGTGAAGCCCTGTCCAGCGAACGTGAACCCTTGTCCAGCGAACGTGAACCCTTGCCCAGCAAACGTAAAGCCTTGCCCAGCAAACGTGAAGCCTTGTCCCCCAAATGCATTTGGTGTGGCAGCACATGCTTGCGTTAAACCTGATTCAGGTGGCGCATCTTGTGCCATAGCAACTTGCGGTACGATGGTGATCGTTAACATCGCAATTAGAATACTAATCAGCATTCTTCGAGAAATTTTAAACATTGTGCGTGTACCCTTTGATTATTAAACGATTTCTGACTATCTACATCAATTTGATGAAAAACGAAAACGTTGTAAGCTGCTGATAAAACATCAAGTGCTTACCACTTACTAACTAAATCACTATCTTTTTGTAACGAACCTTAATAAACCCTATCATAATTCCTATTATTCCATAATTTTTTTTATGAACGTCACAATTAGGTTGTATTCAGGTTATAAAACGCGCTATTGCAGTAATCATGGGCATATTAGAGTTCAATATAAAGTTTGTGCCGATGATATTTGTAAGTATAATGAATAGTACATTGCATCAACCTAACAAAACATTTCATTTTTAGATAAATAATTACGGTCTGATTGGGAGACTTCAAAAATGGCGAGTACGGCACAACCTCAATTCATTGCGAACCGCTACGAAATCCGTGATATTGTTGGGCGCGGTGGTATGGGGGTTGTTTATCGTTGTTACGATCATGTGGCACGGAGCGAAATTGCGCTTAAACAAATGCTCGTTTCATTATCATCCTCAGATAATGAGAGTCCTCCAATAACTGCTACTAAACCTCTCAGCGCGTTAGACGATATAGGGCATGGTGATACGATTTCTGTGGCAACATCTGATACATGGCGGCGTGATTCGCCATTTGTTGGCATGATGCAAACCGATGATTCTGAAAATTCGGGGACTTTTCGCTTGGCACTCTCGCATGAATTTGAAACACTCGCGCATTTACGACACCCGAATATTGTAACGGTGCTGGATTATGGTTTTGATGTGCATAAAATGCCATTTTTCACCATGCCTTTGCTCAATGCCCCCTTATCAATCACCGATGCTGCCGAAACCGCAACGCTCGATACGAAATTAACATGGCTAGCAGAAATGCTCCAAGCCTTATCTTATCTCCATCATCACAAGATTATTCATCGTGATCTGAAGCCTGATAATGCTTTGCTCACCTCCAATCAAATCAAATTATTAGATTTTGGTCTTGCCGTCATCCGCGAAAAAACAGATTCGATGACAGGTGAAGATAATGACGACATGATTTCGGGAACGATCCCTTATATGGCACCTGAACTCATCCAAGGAGGCGTACCATCAACGCGCTCTGATTTATATGCGTTTGGCATGATCGCCTTTGAACTCATCGCAGGTTATTATCCTTTTGAGTTCAACGGGGTTGGCGAACTCATTATGAAGTTAGTCACAGAAACACCCGATGTGAGTGATTTAGATGTCGCTGAACCAATTCAAGCGTGGGTTGAGAAGTTAGTCCATCTGGATCAAAATCAACGGGCTGATGATGCCTTAACAGCCCTCAAAGAATTAGCATCCATTACGGATACACGTATTCCTATTGAAACTAAAACTATTCAAGAAAGTTATTTGCAAACTGCCCGTTTTGTCGGACGAGATGCAGAATTGAAGGTTTTGGTTAGTGGCTTGCAAGATACCCTCAAAGGGGGTGGTAAAAGTTTCCTCGTTGTTGGTGATGATGGTGTTGGTAAAACGCGCTTGCTCAATGAATTAAGAATTTTAGCGCTCGTTAATGGCTACCGCGTCTTACAAGGCTATGGCACACAAGGCAGCATGATACCGCATCAAATCTTGCGTGAACCTGTTAAGCGCTTGTTGCTCTCAACGCCTATTTCTGCCACCGAAGCCAATATCTTAAAAATACTGTTGCCTGACTTAGAAGACATCCTAGGGCGTACTGTACCTGAAGTAGTACAAGACGAAGTATCACAATATGCGAGTCAGTTATCGAGTGTCATTCTCAAGTTGTTTAAAGAACAAACTGAACCGACATTATTGATTCTGGATGATGTTCATCTTGGTTCAGAAAGTATCGAAATTTTGAGCAATTTGATTGCAACGATTTCAGATTCTCGATTGATGATCGTGGCATCACAACGCAGCGATACCACGCTCGATATTGCAGGGCAACTTAAAGAAACCGACGTTGTGCATCTGGAACGCTTATCCGATGCGAGTGTGGCAACGCTTGCTCGCTCCATTTTGGGTGATGTTGGCTTACGTGCCGATGTTCAGGAAGTTCTCAAACGCGAAGCCCAAGGCAATGTCAATTTCCTATTGGAAGTGATCCGTGCCTTACTAGAAGAAGTTCAACATCTGCGTGATATTGCGATGATGCGACTGCCTAAAGAAATTACAGCAGGCGGTATAAATCGAGTTTTGGCGCAACGCCTCAATAAAATTTCTGATAAAAACCGCCAACTGTTTGACCTTATCGCAGCAGCAGGACTCACCATTGATATAAAATTATTGCAGCATCTTGCAGAAGCATTAGGCGTATCAGATGAGGATTGGCTCACATTATTAACGAATCATGCCATTATCGAACGTGAAGGTGAAGAATGGCAAATTACACATGAGCGTTTACGCTTAGTGGCATTAGAGCAAGTCGCAGCAGATGATTTAGTGCAATTGAATACCACAGTCGCGGAAGCCTTAGAATATCTTTATCCTGATAGTGTGCAAAAGGCAGGGATGATAGCCCATCATTGGAACTTAGCGGGCAATGACGAGCGTGAACGTCCCTATCTATTAGATGCTGCGGATTATGCCTTGCGCTTGAATAGCTTCCAAGATGCTGTTGGTCTATATCGTCGTGCTTTAGAATTACGGGATGATGCTGCGTCTGATGAACGCATGGCTGCCCAATTACAAATACGCTTAGGCGAAAGCCTGATGTATATCGGTGAATATGATGAAGCGTTAGAACGTCTCGAAGCGGGGCTTAAAGCATTCGATGCCGAGGATAAAAATGAACGTGCAAAAACACTATCCCTTCTATCAGATGCTTATTGGCGTGCAGGACAATTCGATGCGGCGCAACATAACGCTGAACAAGCGCTCCAGCTTGCACGCGAGATTACAGCAGTCGAAGTTGAGGTGCGGAGTTTATCGCGCTTGGGAATGATCGCTACTGATAAGGGCGATTACAATCAAGCAGAAGCCTACTATGAACAAGGCTTAACGTTATCGAATGACCATAATGATGTTGTTGGTAAAACGATGCTCAATAACAATTATGGTATTTTAGCAGGCACACGCGGTGATCTTGATGCTGCGAAAGATCGTTTTGCTGCCAGCCTAGCTTTAAGCGAAAGCAATGATTGGGGCTATCGCGCTGTACCAACACTGATTAACCTCGGCAGTATTAGCGGTATGCAAGGCGACCTCGATAATGCCCTAAGCTACTTTGAACGCAGTCTTGTGATGTCACGCGCAATTGGTGATCGTCGGCATGTCAGCATCTCACTCGATAACTTGGGCTTCTTGGCACAATTACGCGAAGACTATCAGCAAGCCTTACAATATTTTGAAGAGAGTTTGATTCTTGCTGAAACAATCGGCAATCGTGCTGCTGTCCCTGTCGTCTTGAGAAAATTAGCACTCGTATTCGAGAAATTAGATAAGCTCGATATGACCAGTACGTATTTGCGCCAAGCCATTGAAAAAGCCAATGAAATCCAAGCTGCACCGACAGCTTTACATGCACTGGCTGACCTTGCCCGTATTACATATGATAGCCATCTCGCGGTGCAATGGGCGCAGTATGTGGTATCGCACGAAGCAACCCGTCAAGATGCACAAGATATTGCACAGGCTGTACTCGATAAATGGCAAGGCAAACTCAACACAGATGATTACCAATCAGCAATCGACGCTGCTAAAAATGTATCATTGGATACGAGCTTCGATAAAGAGTTGTAAATTGTGAGGGCGTATTGTAATAGTGCGCCCAATCAAATAGTGTTTTCGCTTAAAATAGCTGTTTTGTAAAATGATTGCATGTATCTAGGTATTAGATAGCGACGTATCATGCGCTTTTCTATCATTGATACCATGCCAAATTGTTTGTGTGAAAAAGACACCGCCAAAAATAGCACTCATCGTCAGTACAATGCTCGCTCCTGATGGAATATCCCAATAATACGAGGCATAAAATCCGAAAATACCACTCGTAATCCCCAAGAAAGCCGAAACAAGGATCATATAGTGCAAGCGTTTGGTGAGTAGACGCGCGGTTGCCGCAGGGGTAATCAGCAAGGCTAACATCAATGCAATGCCAACGGCTTGTAAGCTCGCAACAATCGTCACTGCAATTAATAAAAGCAAGGTAATGCGTAACCCTTCCACCGGCAATTTCAGTGTATGGGCAAGGCTCAGATCAAAGCTGATAATGATAAATTCTTTATAGAGGAGCGCAATCATGATGAGGACAAATGCACCTAATCCAGCCATGATAAGCAAATCGGTCTGGTTAATGCCGTTGATGCTCCCAAATAAAATATGGGTTAAATCAACACTATAACTCCCCTGTGTGCTGATGATGGCAATACCCAACGCAAACATCGTCACAAATACAATGGCAATGGCGGTATCTTCTTTGAGGCGGTCATGGCGTGTGAGATAGGCAATCACCAATGCAGAAATAATGCCAGCGCCTAATCCGCCTAAAAATAAATTGCTGCCTACATTACCCCCACTAGCCGTATAAGATAAGGCAACACCCGGCAAAATCGTATGGGCGAGTGCATCTCCGAAAAATGCCATACCACGCACCACGACAAAACAGCCAATCACGGCACTGACACCACCAACAAGAATCAGCGCCAACAATCCACGCTGGATAAACGTATAGCTTAAAGGTTCTAAGAAAAAATTGAGTATGTCTGCCAAGTGATGTCTCCGATGGACTGACCATGAAATCTTGATGCGCTGGGATCAACTAAAAATGATTGTTTCTTCCGATGGGTTATTATGGCTAAGAATCCGTAAACGACTGCCATAAGCATCGCTCAATATATCAGGTTGCATGACTGCTTGTGCTGTACCGAATGCTAGCAATGTTTGCTTGAGTAACAACACTTTATCAAAGTCTTGCGAGGCTTTGACCATATCATGGGTTGCGAGCAAAATCGTAATGCCATTATCCGTGAGAATATCGAGCGTTTGCATAATATCTTGCTCGGCAGCCGTATCCACCCCCGTGAACGGTTCATCCATCAACAAAACTTGTGTATCTTGCGCAAGCGCACGCGCAATAAAGACACGTCGTTTTTGACCGCCACTCAGTTCACCAATTTGGCGCTGTGCAATATCATGGATATTTAATTTTTCGAGAATAGCTTGCACAGCCTCATCATCTTGTTTCCGTGCCCAACGAAACCAGCCAATATGTCGTGTTCGACCCATCATGACCACATCATAGACCGATACAGGGAATGTCCAATCAACGGCTTCTTGTTGTGGCACATACCCCACATGACTATGGCTACTACGGCAATCATCACCATAAATTGAAATATCACCTGTAGTAAATGGAATTAAGCCAACAATCGCTTTAAAGAGGGTACTTTTCCCTGCGCCATTGGGTCCAATAATAGCGACGCGCTCCGCATGATTCACACTAAAACTAACGTTATAGATCGCTTGTTTATCACCCGGATACCCTGCTGCTAGATTATGAACATCTAAAGCAGGATGGTTTGTATCAACAGGATGTGCTTGATGTGCCATGATATGATCTACCTTTTTTGGTTTTTACTGGTTAATGCCTAGCGCATCAGCAATTGCTGTTACGTTATGTATCATATAATCAATATATGTCGATGCAGGACTATCGGCATCCCCCAACGAGCCACTATAAAGTGTGATTATCTGTGTGCCTGTTTCATTGGCAATTTGGCGGATAATATCATCACTCATACTGGTTTCACTAAAAATGGTGCTGATATTATCTTCACGGATACGCTCGATGACCGTTACGATGTCAGACGTACTGGGTTCACCGACGGTACTACCGCCTAAGATAATCGTCTGAGCAATTTCAAAGCCATAAGATGCTGCGAAATACTGCAAGGAATCGTGATTCGTGACGAGTATGCGATTTTCAGATGGAATACGCGCAATTGCAGGATCAATCATATCGGTCATTAAATCTTGCAATGCTTGGATATAAGCTGTTGCATTGGCTTCATAAATGGCTTGATTATTAGGATCAATCGTCATTAGGCTATCACGTATATACAATGTCCAGAGCATCACATAATACGGTTGCATCCACACATGCGGATCACAACCGAAGTCACCACAATCTGCCTCATATAACGCGCCGACACTACCGTCAAGCACAATTTCACTGATGCTTAGATCAGCTAAATCTTGATTGTGTTGGTTACAAGCAGGTTCAAATGATTCATTATGATCTTCATGTTCGTCGTCATGATCTTCATGTTTATGATCTTCATGCTCATCCTCATCCTCATGCTCTTCATGTTCGTAGTCATGGTCATGATGTAATTCATCATCAAAAGTAAGCATTGGCACACAACTGGATACTTCAACGATGGTCATATCTGTACCTGCATTTTCGATTGATTCGAGCAAGCCTTCTTCAAAACCTGCGCCATTCACAAACACAATATCAGCATCAGCGAGTTGCGTTAAATCACTGGGGACAGGTTGGAAGCTATGCGGATCAGTACCAACGCTCATTGTGATTTGTACTTGTGCCGTATCACCAACGACATTCTGAACAACATCACCCAAAATGCTATGTGATGCCACAATCTTGAGCGACTCATCTTGGGCGCTAATGGAGAAAGTGACTAAGCAAAAGACGAGGAGACATCCCCAAATATTACGACTTTTCAAGCGAATCTACCTTTTTATCAATTTCCTAATTGAGACTTCGTATCATTATAGAGATTAGATTAGCAAGGGCAAGGGTCTAATTCTTGTAAGAAGAATCTAGAAAACAACCATCTCGCACAGTTTATGACAAATGTCACAATAACTTTATGACCATCCTCATCTACCACCTCGCCTACGAAACTTTATCATTAGCAAGAGATTAATTGCTAAGTTTGATGAATGCTCACCATAGATAAGAAATCATTATTTTGTTGATACTTCTACATTATGTAAAGAGTACTCATCAACAGTTGAACATTGAGGATAACTGTATGATATATTTTCGTGTTGCCACACTGCTAATGGTAGTGTTGATAATAACTGCATGTGGTCGGC
>JBAUIA010000203.1:0-1925 GCA_049680565.1 Phototrophicaceae bacterium | reverse complement strand
CAAAGAGTAGCCTTTTCATGACGACCATGATCCGCATCGATAATTTATCAAAGCAATACCGTATTGGTGCCAAGGAAGATAGACCGCGTACAATTGTCGAATCGGTTATGCGTATGGTAAAAAGCCCATTTAATAACCTACGACGCTTGAATAAACTCATCGAGATCGAAGAAGATGCTCAAGACGCTATTTGGGCACTCAGAGATGTTTCCTTTGATATAGGAGAAGGTGAAGTCGTTGGTATTATTGGGCGTAATGGCGCTGGCAAATCCACCTTACTTAAAATACTATCGCGCATCACTCCCCCGACAATCGGACAAGTGACCTTGTATGGACGTGTTGGCAGTTTGCTCGAAGTCGGAACAGGATTTCATCCGGAACTTACGGGACGCGAAAATGTTTACCTCAATGGTACGATCCTTGGTATGACAAAAGCAGAAATTGATCGCAAATTTGATGAGATTGTCGACTTTTCGGGCGTCGAGAGATTCATTGATACCCCTATTAAACGGTATTCTAGCGGAATGCAAGTGCGTTTAGCCTTTGCAGTGGCAGCCCATCTTGAACCTGAAATCTTGATTGTGGATGAAGTCTTATCGGTTGGTGATGCTGAATTCCAGAAGAAATCAATTGGTAAAATGCAAGATGTTTCAAAATCAGGGCGTACTGTTCTGTTTGTTAGCCATAATATGAACGCCATTAGAAATTTATGTTCAAGAGCAATCTGGATGGAAAACGGAATGTTGAAGTCAGATGGCGAGGTAAATGCCATTGCTACTGACTATATGCGCCATGTACTAATGACTAATACTCATGAAGATCGTGGAATTACTATCCAAGTTGAAACACTTGACGAATATGGAAAACAAATTAATCCTTGGAACATTGAGCAGGAAATGATTATTCGTATTGCAATACAAACAAAAAAACCACTCAACTCTCCAGCAGTAGATGTTGCTGCTTATTCTCTTAATAATGATGCTCGTCTCTTTTCATTACAAAGCGATATGTATAGTGACGGAATAATCAATGATTATCGTAGAGATGCCATATTTGAGTTTAGAGTGACGAATGTTGGATTATCAACACAACAAATCTATTTAGATGTAGGCGTAAAATCAAGCGGTGGAAGTTACGAAGCTTTATTTAAACAAGTAGAAATTATTTCAGTTTCTTCATCTATTAAAGCACCTACATCTCGTAATGAAGCAATTTTACATTTGCCTTCATCTATAAGTGTTTATACCAATGACTCTGAAAAAGGTTAATTAGATGCAGAATTTGCTATATCGCCTACTTAAAAAAATTCATAACAAAATCGGAAAAATAACTTCGATCATGGAGGAAACAGAAGAAGAAAAAATTTTGCGACAATTAGCAAGCCTAGCAGCAAATGAACAACCTTCTAACATCAAATTACATCAGTGGGAAATACATGGTCACGATCCAAATTTGTTGATTTCTGGTGTTAATTATCAATTTCTACACGGAATTAATGATTTTTATTCTGAAACAACTACACCCTATATTCTAGATTGCGGTGCTAACATCGGCTTTAGTATTTTAAGATATAAACATTTATTTCCAAATGCTAAAATTGTGGCATTTGAGCCAGACCCTAATATTTTCAAGATATTAGAAAAAAATATTAAGGCTAATCATTTATCTGATGTTGATTTAGTACCATCTGCTGTCTGGATTGAATCAGGTGAGCTTGAATTTATGGCAGATAATGTAGACGGTGGATTTCTTACAACACAATCAAGTTCTTCAAATTCTCACCGTGAATTTACTTCATTGAGAGTATCAAGCATTAATTTTCGTGATTACTTACAACAACCTGTTGATTTCATCAAAATGGACATCGAAGGTGCAGAATATGAGGTTCTGAAGCACTGTGCCGATTTGCTAGTTAATGTTAAAAA
>JBAUIA010000202.1:0-9380 GCA_049680565.1 Phototrophicaceae bacterium | reverse complement strand
CTAAATGTTCAACACTACCTGTTCCCGGAATGGGTAACATGACAGGGCTACGTTTCAAGACCCATGCTAATGCCAATTGTGAGGGTGTTGCATCAAGGCGTTCTGCCATATGGCTCAAGACACTATCAGGCTGGGATAAGCTACCTGCTGCCAACGGAAACCAAGGAATAAAGCCGATATTTTCTTCTTCGCAATAATCGAGTACGGCTTCACTACTACGATGCACAAGATTGTAGAGATTTTGCACACTCGCAACCTCAAAATGTTCTTGGGCTGCTTTAATTTCTTCCACACTGACTTCACTCAAGCCGACATGACGAATCAAGCCCTCGCTTTGCATCTCTGCGATCACTTTAAATTGTGCATCACGATCTGTATTGCCATCAATACGATGTAATTGCCATAAATCAATTTGCTCAACACCTAAACGGCGTAAGCTCATCATCACACATTGACGTAAATACCGTGGATCACCAACCGATTGCCAAATATCAGGTCCATGCCGTACCAAACCACCTTTGGTTGCAATAATCATATCGCCATACGGATGAAGTGCCTCACGGAGTAAGTCTTCACTCACAAAAGGACCATATGAATCGGCTGTATCAATAAAATTTACATTTAAATCACGCAAGCGTTGCAATACAGCAATCGCCTTATCCTTATCAGCAGGATCACCCCAAATACCTTTACCTGTGATACGCATTGCGCCATATCCAAGGCGATTAATCGGAATATCGCCCCCTAACATAAATTGCCCACTTGCTGCTGCGGTAATCTCGCTCATTTCAATTATCCTTGACTTTAATGGATTAATTATCAGTTTGTCATTTTAGGTGTTGAACTATAGAAACAGATGAGTAAGGCTTCTGAAAATAGAAAAAGCCCACTATTGACGTGAGCTTTATAGGCGTTGCTTAATTTATGGCTATTTATTATTCATCATCGGCGACAGGTGTAATCGCACTTTGTACCGATGGAATGCCATCTCCTGTATAGGCAGGGCAATTTTGGTCAATCACTAATACAGTGCCGGGTTGGGTTAAATAAGCGCGTGTGATGTCATTTGCATCTAACAAGCAGCGCGTATCGACATTATAAAATGCTGCGATACCATCAATGGTTTCACGCGGTTGTACCACATGCGTTAGTCCACCACCGCCTTGTCCTAGTAAGACCGATGGATCAAAATCATCATCTTCACCAAATGCAGGGACATCAAATGGAATGGTAATCGTTTCGCCAACAACCAGTTGATCGTCTGTATCAATTTCATTGGCTGCTTCGAGAGCGACTTGTGCAATATCAAATGCCTCGGCAATGCTTTCGAGTGTATCACCCTCCGCAACCACATACAGTGACCCTGATACATTAACAATTGCAGGGAACACACCATAAGGCGGCGCATCCGCAGGGATGAAAATAACCGTGCCTGCTGTCAAAGCACTTGCATTAGTAATATCATTGAAAATCAGCAAGGATTGCAACGATACATCCAATTCTTGCGCCACTAAATCCAGTGTGTCGCGTGGTTGAATTACATATTGACCACTACCGCCACCTGTTCCTATATCATCGGCATTCGCAGGACTACCATCAACATTGGTTAATGCAGGGACGGTGTCATAAGCTGGCGCATTATCTGGAATATCCAAGCATTGATTGATCTGCAAAACATAAGGTGCTTGTAAATCATTCGCAACTGCAATCGATAAGGGCGCAACATCCAGATCAAAGCCAATCAAATCAATCGAATCATTACGCTGAACACGATAGCCTTCACAAGAATCTTCAAATGTGACAACTTCACGCGGAATCGTCACTTCCCGTGCAACATTATCGCGTGCATCATCCCCATAAAGCGGGCATTCAATCGTAATCAGTAATTCATCACCAATACGGATGGTTCGTGGATTCGTAATATCATTGGTTTCTGCAATACAAGTCGGACTCACATCAAACAGTGCGCCAATACCATCGAGTGTATCCGCAGGGCGCACGGTGTAAATCACATCGTCGGTGATAGGTAAGGTTGTATCATCATCTTGTGCGAGTGCAATCCCCGTAAATAATAAGAGCAATATCATACTGGCAGATACGTAACGCATATCATTTCCTTTGGTCAGATTAAATCAATACGTTAAGGATAGCATAATTTCCTATTTTGCACGTTGCTTTCGTTTAAGCTATCATTAGTGTAACGCAACACCATCAAGCAGATAGAAGGATAGTGTCGTGGACAATCGTCAAGAAGACCATCAAAAATTTGGATCATATATCACGCTGAAAAATATTGGTGGCAGCGATCATAGTACTGTTTACGCTGCAATGCACGAGCCAACAGGGCAGAAGGTCGCCTTGCGTGTATTGACGATTACCGCAAAAGATGTCAACGATGCGCTCATCGAATGCCTTGATATTTTGTATGATCTAAGCACACTACAAATCCCCAATGCAGTACAAATTCATGATTTTGGTAATGATGGTGAAACCTTATACATCGCCATGACCGTCCTCAATGGTGGTACATTATTTGATCGTATGCGCGTGCGGATGCTCAGAACGACTCCGCCAACCTTACCCTCTATTGAGGATGTTTTGACACTCGTTGACCGCATGAGCCTCGCTTTAGATACGCTACACCAAATGGGCATGATACACGGACAAATTCAACCGCATAGCATCATGTTTGATGATCGTGGAGATTCATTATTAGCAGACATCGGCTTAACGCGCATCCTCAAAGTTATCTACAACTTAGATGCGACCAATTCATTCAATATGACACAGTATAGTCCCCCTGAATTATGGGTAGGGGTACGCCCAAGCCCTGCAACCGATCAATATGCCTTCGCGTGCCTCATTTATCAACTGCTCACGGGTGTATTACCCTTTAAAGGCACATCTATCTTTGCATTGATGCAAGCCCACACCAACGATGTTGCAGCACCACCACACTATATCCGTGATAGCTTGCCTGATGATTTGGCAATGGTATTTTGGCGCGCATTGGCTAAACCAATTGATAAACGCTATCCCAATATGCGCTCTTTCTATCAAGATTTACAACGCTGCCTCAGTGATTATCCCATCCAAGAAACAGATTTTTTCACCTTCTCGCTTGGTTAATCACGCAGATCATCAAAGCCGTCATCAACCATCCATTCGCAAATAATAGGATCACCATATATATCAGGGATACGGCTGCCATAATCTTCAGGGGGTAATCCGTTATAGCCCGATAAATACCCAAAATCACTGCTCACTTGTGCTTGAGCAATCTCACTAGCCTCTTCATCACCAATGGCAATTGCATGAATATGCACAATTGACCCATCATAGAGTTCATCGGTATCACGCAACCATGCTGCAAAGCCAGCAATCCGTAAGGCACGTAACATTGCTGGCACTTCGTCACGCATAACAACCCAGCCATTTTGCGTATCAATCACAGAAATATCAACTGCACCGCCAGCATCGTGTGTGCCAAAACTAGCAGCTACACCACCTTGATTATAACTCCCTTGTGTGATGAGCCAGCGAAAATTCGCCCATGTCCCCCCATTAGCATCGTAGATACGTTGAGCATTATCTAACATGAATAATGTGCGCTGATTGAGCGTCGCAAAATCAAGTTGTACTTGCTCGTAATCATCAGGAGGACGTAAACATCCTTCAGGTTCTAGGAAACCTGTTGCAGTCCGAATATACGGTTCAGATACGCCATCACTTGTTTCAATTATGACCTGCTCTCCGCGTGGTTCAATGAAATAAATTTCATTTTGTAAAATTCCTTCAGCAACCCATCCTGATAAATCATCACTTTCGATGCGCCACCATATAAACTGACCATCACAAACAGGGTCATCAAGTACCGTCACATGCGTACCACCTTCGAGTGTGCCTAATCGAGCTTCATTAACGCTGGGTTCAGGACGCACATTAAGTTGAATGTCAATTACTACTCGCGCCCGTTCACCGACAATCAATTGAGGCGATAAATAACCTACGAAATCGTCAGGGCACTCTGTAGCGCTAGGCGATTGTGCTACAGTATTCATCATGCTCATTAATAAAACGATCAATATACCAATGTAACGCATCTATAAATTCCTTAATCACAAATCTCATTCATCTTAGTTTAGGATGACATTGACATCTTGCAAGCAAACAGTGGCAATACGTTATCTAATCGTCAGGTATCGATCATCATAAGGGATACTCAAATTTATGACATCACCTCATCCATTGAAGCAAGTTCAAGCCATTGCCCGTTTATTTTTTCGTGCGATAGTGGGCGCATATGCCCTTAATACGATCTTGCACATCATCGGTATTCTATTAATTGGTGAGCAGTGGGTTGTCGTTGAATTGTTTAACACTTTCGCGCATCTTCTTTGGTTGCCGACCTTTATACTCATTCCAATTTGCTTGATTTTACGCGAATGGCGTTTAAGCCTAATGATGTTACCAGCATTGATCGCCTTTGTATTTGTCTGGGGCGATATGTTGCTGCCAAATCCTACAGTAACGCCATCTAGCGAAGAATTACCTATCCGAGTTGTATCGTATAATTTGTCTGCATTTAATAACCAACCTGATGATTATCTAGCCATCTTGCAATCTATTGATGCCGATATTATTGCGCTACAAGAACTTGCCACCGCACAAGCAAATCCCATAAGGGATAATCTAGCAAACCAATATCCCTATATGGCTTTCCATGATGGCAATACCACAGCAGGGCAAGGTGTCATGAGTAAGTATCCCATTGTCGAAGATGATTATTGGCAATACGATTTTTTGCCCAACAAACTAGGACATCAACGGGTTGTGATTGAACTGGAAACAGGACGACAAATTGTTGTCTATAATGTTCACCCAACCAATCCGACGATGCAAGGATCATTTTTTGATACCAGCTATCGCGCACAAGAAATTGCCGATCTATTAGACCGCACATCTAATGAAACCTTGCCAGTATTATTGATGGGGGATTTTAATATGCCTGATTTCTCACAAGACTATCGTGCCACTCATACATACTATGCGGATGCCTTCCGTGAAGGGGGATATGGCTTAGGTTGGACATTCCCAAGACTTGCTGCCCTTAATTCAGTCGTTCTGCGCCTAGATTACATTTTTATTGATGAAGAATTTCGTGTGCAATCAGCAACCGTTTGGGGACAAGATACAGGTAGCGATCATAGCTTACTCTATGCAGATTTATTATTCTCACAATAGCGTATAAGCGTATTCTGTCTATATCACACGACTACATGACAAAAGTCTATGCTAACATAGTAGTAGAAATATAGCGAATTTTATGATATACTATGTTTCCCGCAGGGTGCATTTACGCCCTAAATTTGTCCACAATACGGAGAGGTAAAATCTATGTTTGAGCCCGGCGATAAGGTTGTGCATGTACGTCATGGTGCAGGTGTTGTGATTGAAACACGTACAATGACTTATGACGGTAAAAAACGAGAATATTTTTGCATTCAAATGAACGATGATCGACGCACGCTGATGATCCCTGTCGAAAACATCGATGAAGAAGAACTCCGTCCTGCTATTACTGATATGTCCGTTATCGAAGAAGTTTTCTATAACGAACCAGCAGAACTTGATGATAATTACCGCACACGCCAAGCAGATATTCGTACAAAATTAAAAACACGCAGCCCACGCAAATTAGCACAAGCCCTGCGTGATCTTGTTTGGTTAGAGCGTACCCATAAATTAACCAATACCGATACACGCTTACGCGATAATGTTATCCAGAGATTATCGCGTGAATTAGCACTACATCCATCCATGACCGTTGCCACAGCCCGCAAAAAATTGGAAGATATGGTCAATTTGGCAATTACAGGACACATGGATGACCAACAAGAAGAAGACCCTGCAATAACGAGCTAAATGACAATAATGATTTTGTGCAATACTCAAGCCCGTGTCAATTGAACATGGGTTTTTGTTTATCTATATCACAGGGTATCTCTTTAATATCAGCCACCTTGTGTGTATGATAATACCTTGATGCACAATCTTTGAGAGGGAACGATTTGACTGAAAAATCATTTTTAGAACAGTTTGTTGAATTTCAAGTAGCTTATGCTGGGCTACTGGCTACTATTGAGCAATATCCTGCAACCTTACAAACACAAATAGGGATTACTGATGATTGGTCAGCACGCGAAGTCATCGCTCATATTAATGGTTGGATCGCTGAAGCACTGCGTCGCTTACCACGCTTCGCAACAGGCACAGGTCACTTTGAATACAATATTGATGCTTTCAATGCCGTGTCGATTTGGTCACGCGAGGGCAAAGATTTTGACCAACTTACCGAAGAATTGAAACGGCTCATTCATAAAGTGCATATCTTTGTTGCCGATATTGATGACCTTTATACGGGACGTGATGATCGCTATGGAGAGTGGTTGGATATTTTGACGGAGCAAGCGAATTTACACGACGCAGAATTACGTCAATTTTTGGATGAAACCGCATCATAATGATGTACTGTATATATAGATTCAACACGCATTCGATATGATAGTCATAGATTCAATATGAATAGCATCAGGTAAGGTATGGATACCCAACAACGACTTGATTTAAAAGATTTGCATCAAGCAGCCGAAGCGCGTAATCAAGAGCAATTACAATTTCTATTAAAGCGCTTACTGCAACGCATGGAATATTATGTGGCACTGACTGTCCCACTAGAGCGTATTCGGGCATTTTTGCCAATCTTTGAAACACACTATCCTGATGAAACTTGGGTGCGTCAGTTATTGCTGATGATTAATAATTATGGCAAAGCCCCTGAAAATGATATTTCTGAGATGGCGCTCCAACAAGATTTTGATGTCGCAGGTGTTGGTAATTTCCTAAAAGCTGTATTTGACTTGACACAAGCCATGCACGATAAACATACCTCCGAAGCGCGAATTGGATTCATGGCAAGCGCAGTTGTCAATGCGACAATGGCAGAGCTTGTCTATAATTGGTATGGTGAACGTGACAAAGCATGGCGACTTGTCCAAGATAACCAAGGCACTGAACAAGCCAATCGCATTGCCTACACTTTTTGGACACATCCTGATACAGTGGCGCTCGATAAGCAACATTGGCATGATCTTGCAGATAGCATTGAACAAAAAGTAACCCGTCTGGAGAAATCCGAATGAAGATGATTGTGCTGACAGGCTTAGTATCCATTGAAAAAGCAC
This sequence comes from Phototrophicaceae bacterium, assembly GCA_049680565.1. Taxonomy (GTDB): domain Bacteria; phylum Chloroflexota; class Anaerolineae; order Aggregatilineales; family Phototrophicaceae; genus JAUZRW01. Next base: position 2,136 of record JBAUIA010000202.1, on the reverse strand, counting down.
AACTGGCTGCGGATATGGCGCACTATATCAGCACGCAAGGACAATCGGTACAAGTGATTGATAATATTGCACGCCAAGCGCTAACGAAAATCGTAACGGATGTACAGCATGTCACGCGTATTGAAGGCGATAATCTCAATAATTTAATTGACAGTCTGGCATTGGTATCGGCAGATGTTGTGATTGTTGCCGTAACAGAACAAGCACATCCAGAAAAGCTATTTGTGGCGTTGGATAACCTTCAAGAACAATTTGACACATGGGAAATCTACACAATTGCACTTATTGATACCCGTACCTGTGATTGTTTCCCAAATGTTCGGCAAGCGCTCGAACTATACGCCGATGTATCGCTCATGCTGCCCTATGATTTAGATCAGGTGCTTAATTATGTTGCTATTGCTTAGATCAATTACGATAATTCTGGCGATTGTGATGGTCTTGAGCCTCATCGTTTCTTTGAGCTTAATCATCAGATCCTCAATCGATAAACGCCTACAGCCAGAAAAGCGTAAGCAGAAAAAGAAACAAGCTGCCGATTTGCCATCTGATGCAGGTATACGTGCCTTAATCGCTGAAGGGCAAGTGGAAGATGCTGTCGATTTATATCGGCGCTTTACAGGTGTTGATGAATTTACAGCGCAATCAGCAATTGAAGATATACAACGTGAAATTCGCCTTGGGCAATTTGACCAAGATTTGCACTTTATTTTGAACGATCATGGTAAGGCTGCTGCTATTCAAGCCTATCAAGCAGGCACAGGCAGTGAATTTGATGAGGCATTGGCATATATCGAAAAACTGGGAAAGGCAAAGTAAGCGATGAGTTTTCTTATCATTATTTCAGCCGTTGTAATTGCGCTTGTTCTCTTTGCTTTCTTGGCAACTGCTGCTAACCGTAATGATGTATCCGCGAGTATCATTAAAGATGTCGATTGGTCAGCGATAGCCGATGATGAATTACAATCCTATTTACCGAATCGTAAGATTGATGCCATCAAACGCTACCGTGACTTAACAGGTTATGGTTTAAAAGAGTCTAAACTAGCAATTGAATATGTAATTGCTCATCCTGATGCAAAAAAAGGTAAACGGCATTTATCCCATATACCTGATGGTGCAGGCATACGTGATCTCGTTGAAGAAGGTCGTATTGAGGAAGCGATAAAGGTGTATGCCGCTTTCATGGGCGTGGATGAATTTACAGCGCGTGATGTTATTCAAGACATGCAACGTGAATCAGTCGCACTACATAATCTTAGCGATGTTGATTTAAGTGAAATTCGTCGCTTTGCAAGCCAAGGCAAAAAACTAACCGCCGTTCAACTTTATGCGGAACTCACAGGAGTATCACTCAGTGACGCAAAGCAATTTGTCGAAGAGGAATTATAAATGCTCATTTTAGGCTTCCTCGGATTGTTGGTAATCTTTCTTGCAATCGAAGCACGTAATCGGATGTCATTCAGAAAGCAACCGACAGTTGATAATTCTGTCTTGCACGATCAAACACTCGCGTATCATCTGGATTGGCAAGCGATTCAAGATCAAAAATTTTTGACGTATCTCTATGTTAAAAAAGTGAATGCCGTCGTGAGGTATCAGAATTTAGCAGGGGTTGATTATACGCAAGCCCAAAGCGCAATTGAGCATCTACTCGCCCATCCTGAATTATTGCCCGAAGTACCGCAAAAACGTCGTCCACCTTTACCAGAAGCTGACGACCAACAATTACATGATCTCATCGCAAATAATGAACTGGATGCTGCAACATCATTCTATGCCCATTTAGTAGATGTCGATCAATTTACGGCGCAGCATGTCGTGCAACGTTTGGCGCGTGAACACTATCTGATGAGCATTGAGGACGCTGATTTATCGCAATCATTACAAATCCAAGATGAAGCCCATGCTATGCAACTCTTGCAAGAACGCTATGATCTAACACAAGACGAAGCCTTACAAGTGATTGCCTATTCATACAATTCACAGATTGATGTGGGTTGAATCCATATCTCAGCACCGTTATGATGAACAAATACTTTGTGGAGATAGATTATGAGTGATATTCAAAAATACGACGTTGTGCTAATTTCTTATACCAATCGTGTTGAAATTATGAAAGCGATCATGAGTATT
>JBAUIA010000201.1:0-7469 GCA_049680565.1 Phototrophicaceae bacterium | reverse complement strand
CGAATATGTGGAAATAGATAGTCGGCAAAGGCGGCATCACGGTCATATTCTGGCGACCATCCCCAATCCGCTCGCGCGACACGATCATCAATATCGCCTGCCCATGAATCCACAATACTTTGTCGTCCCATATGCGGTTTAAAGCGAATCTCAGCATTAGGAAATTCTGCTTCTACAATCTGCTCAAAATCAGAGGCACGTAAGCTAAAGCTGGTCACATTATAGACTTCACGGGTGAGTGCTGCACGCGGTGCTTCCGATAATTGAATCAATGCGCGAATACCATCAGGCATCACCATGAAAGGTAAGGCAGCATCGGGGCGTACAAAACAGATGTAGGGCTTACCTTGCGCTGCTGCATGGATCATCTCAGGTCCATAATCGCTTGTACCACCTGATGGTATCGTGTGGGCGCTGATTAAGCCCGGAAAGCGTAATGCCCGAAAATCAATCCCAACCGAGCGTTCTTCTGCTAATTGTTGATAATAGCGTGCGTAATAGCGTCCGATATTTTCGCAATATAATTTGTTATTGCCATACATCGTTGTCGGGAATAAGTAATCATCTTCTGCAATTGCACCTGCATCTTCTTTGGTCGCAAGATCAGGCAAACCATAGACAGCGATGGAACTCGGAAAAATGAACTTGACCGCATTACCTTGTTCTTCACTGGCACGAATCGCTAAATCGAGCAATTTTTGTGTGCCGTTGACATTGACATCATGCGCGAGTTTTGGGTTTTTCTCGCCTGTTGTTGATAATAAGGCTGCCAGATGAAAAATGCGCCCAATTGTATGCCTATCATAGAGCATTTTCAGGAAGGTATCATCTAAAATATTGTTAACATAATGTTGAGAAACAAGCGGTATTAATGCCTCATCAAGTGGCTGTAAATCAAGCGTGATAATCTCAGGGGATTGAGCCAGTGATGAAAAATACTCAATCAGCCCATGCCCAACTTCACCATTTGCCCCTGTAATCAGGATAATCGGATTATGTGTCATCGGATACACTCCTTTAAGAGATTATGTTCATCGCTTTACCAACGGTCTCAAAAGCAACTAAGGCTTCTTCAAGATCAGTCTGGTTATGAGCAGCCGTATTCATCACCCGAATCCGCGCTGTTCCTTGTGGCACAGTCGGGAAGCTAATTGCCATTGCAAAAACACCCTCATCCATTAAGCGCTTACTAAATTCTTGAGCAACAGGTGCTTCACCCAAAATAACAGGAATAATCGGTGTTTGTGAATGCCCTGTATTGAAGCCCATTTTGGTCATCTCAGTTTTGAGAAATTCAGCATTTGCCCATAAGCGCGTAACGAGTTCATCGCTTTGTTCGAGCATATCGACAGCTTCGAGGCATGCAGCCACATCAGGAACGGTCATTGCACTGCTAAATAAGAAAGGACGACCCCGTTGTTTAATCCAATCAATGATGACCTGCTTACCTGCCACAATACCACCCACAACCCCAAATGCCTTGCTCATCGTGCCAACTTCAATATCAACTTTGCCATGTAAGCCAAAATGATCGACAATCCCACGTCCGCCATTGCCGAGAACACCTTCGCCATGTGCATCATCGACCATCAGCAAAATGCCATGTTCATTAGCGACTTCATAAAGTTGTGGTAGTGGCGCAATATCACCATCCATGCTAAAAACACCATCACTGATAATGAGACGGCGATTGTAGTCCGTTGTTTCATCAATTTTGCGTCGTAAATCATCAACATCATTATGATCGTAAGCCACAATGTTGGCTCGGCTCAAGCGACAGCCATCAATGATACTCGCATGATTTAAGCGATCACTGAAGATGACATCCCCCTTACCAACAAGGGCAGGGATGGTGGCTAAATTTGCTGTGAAGCCACTTTGGAGCGTGACGACAGCTTCAACCTTCTTAAATTCTGCCAGACGACGTTCAAGCGTGTCATGGAGCGACATTGTTCCTGCAATCGTCCGTACTGCACCCGGACCAATGCCATATTTATCAATGGCTTTTTTGGCAGCTTCTTTCAAACGGGGATGATTCGCTAATCCTAGATAGTTATTCGCACAGAAATTGATAACGCGCTTGCCATCAATCACAACATGCCCATCCATCGCACTATCAATCGTGCGGATGTTGTTATATAAGCCATTTTGTTGAAGGTCTGCAATTTGTTCGGCAAGGTAATCAGTTTTTGGATCAGATGTGTAGGTTGTCATAAGCTCTCTTTGCATAATGCACAAAATATGTGAATCCCGAATTGTATACATTGTACGACATGATGAGGGGTATTTTCAACAAAGAATGTATCTATTGGGCATAGCCTATCAAAAAGAATTGCCTCAAAGACTCAAAGAAAAATGTTTAAGGCGTATCTATATACCACATAACATTTTGTAATGTTTGTAAATGGTTTGATACAAGTGTTAATAAAGGATAAGGATAATTCAATAATTAATGGATAATAGACAATGTATTGTGGTATAAATAATTATGAATTAATTGTAAGCTACACCACAATAAAGGATATTGTACCGTGAATTTTAGTACTATGCGTCGTAACCTCACTGCTGTTTTCGTTTTCATTTCATTATTGATTGTAATTGTACCTGTGGCTGCTGCTCCTCCAGCACAAGCTATTGAAGGTGTTTTCACAACAACCATCTTTACAGATGCCAGTTGTACATCACCTGTTGGATTTTGCTCTGCTGGTACAGTAACTGGCGATATTGAAGGTGATGTGGATGTTGCTTTGACAACCGCTACTTTTACAGAAATTGATGGAATCCCAACCCTCGTTTACTCGACCAATATCACCATTACAACCAATCGTGGTACAACATCGGGTGTCAGTAATGGCACAATCAATTTGATTACTAGCGAACTCAATGCTGTTTTTGAACTAACCGAAGGCACTGGCTATTATACTAATCGCCAAGGTGTATTGATCGTTTCTGGTACATCAAACCCTGCAACAGGTGTTGAAGTGTTACCTTTCACAGGTACATTAACCGTTGTACCTCCCGGACAATCATAAAGCGATTGCTAGTGTTTTGAGCAGCAAATGAAGATAGATATATTGAAATATATCTATCTTCATTCTAAATCATAAAGAATCTCATATAATATCTTTATATATGAATAGTGCATCATCAATTACAGGAGTTTGTATGATTGAAACCCTCAATCTAAATCCACCAACATTTCCAGAAACAGAGCATTTTCTTACAGGTAAAATTCCACTAGGGGATGATACTGTAACCCTTGTAGAAATTTTATCGCATGATCGTAAAACAATAGCTGCTTGGATGGATTACAGCGAGACTGTTCGCCGTGAATGGGATGATGTTACAAAACCTATGTTCATCTTGGTTGATATGTCTGCTGGTGAATTTTCATTCGGAGCTTATGCCAATAAAAGGGCTGCGGATATGATGGAAATTCAAGCTGAGATTCCAACATATATTGCGTGGGTGATTACTAAAAGTATCATGGGTAATCTATTCCGAGCCACACTCAATGCCTACAATCTATCACGGCGTAAGGCGCGTTTTATGATTGTTTATAGCCGTGAAGATGCTTACAACTGGTTAAATGATGCCTATCAAAGAGACCTCAGCCACGAATAATAGCTGTTATAGGGTGTGGAAATAATCATTACTTTCCATACCCTATTCTGTATCTTCTGCTGCAATATCTTCCACACACTTATTCGTAACGACAATTGATGCGTAAAGATTAGCTGACGCTTATCCGATGGTATTTAATGGACATTGAAGGCTTTATTTTTCCTTGTCATGATAAAGGCATTAGCGGTTCTCTAAGGATAATCGCCGTTGTTATCGCGCTATTCCTTTCGTATACTAATTATTCTGCCTTACAACCAGCTAGCTGAGGAAAATGACTCTATGATAAAAAGACCCTCTGTTTACCCGTTTACAGCCATTGTCGGACAAGACTTGATGCGCCTTGCCTTGATTCTCAATGCAATTGATATGCGTATCGGTGGTGTACTTATTCGGGGTGAACGTGGTACTGGTAAATCGACTGCGGCACGCGCACTTGCAGCGTTGCTCCCTGAAATTGATGTTGTTGCTGATAGCCCTTTCAATGATGATCCTAACCGTCCTGATACATGGTCGGATATTACACGCGAACGCTATAGCGATGCTGCTAATGGTGATATTCCAACCGATTCACGCCGTGCTGCATTCATTGATTTGCCTGTGAGTGCTACTGAAGACCGTGTGGTTGGCACACTCGATATTGAAGCAGCGATCCAACGTGGTGAACGCCACTTTGAACCGGGTGTACTTGCAAATGCCAATCGCGGTATTCTCTATGTGGATGAAGTCAATTTGCTAGATGACCACATTGTTGATCTCTTACTCGATAGTGCTGCAATGGGTGTTAACATTGTAGAGCGTGAAGGCATTAGCTTTAGCCATCCCGCACGCTTTATCCTTGTGGGGACAATGAATCCAGAAGAAGGCGATTTACGTCCGCAATTGCTGGATCGTTTTGCATTGTCAGTTGATGTACAAGGCATCAAAAATGCTCAAGATCGTATTGAAATTTTGCAACGTCATGTATCATATGAAGATGATCCTGAAGCCTTTCGCGCAGAATGGAATCCGTATGAAAAGAGCTTGAGTGATCGCATTTTTGAAGCGCGAGGTTTACTCGATGCTGTTAAATATAATTCGCGTGATTTACGCCTAATCGCAGGTATGATGGCAGATATGCAAATTGATGGACACCGTGCGGATCTGGTTGTTCTCAAAACTGCCCGTGCCCATGCTGCTTACGAAGGTCGTAATCACATTAACGACCATGATATTGCCCTAGCGATTCAACTGGCTATTCCGCATCGCCTCAAACGCGGTCCTTTTGCCGATGGTGCAGCGAAACTCGATAATCTCGAAGACCAAATTGCTGACCAACGCGCTCAAATGGAAGAAGAAAGCGATGGTCAAGAAACAGGCGAAGATGGTGAACCACAAGCAAGTGATGCATCACCTGAGTCCAAAAAAAAAATGAAGAAGTAAGCGACGACCAATCGCAAACACAAGCACCTGATACCTCGCAACAAACAGAACCTTCTCGCCAAGACGCATTCCCAAGTGCGGATGCGCGCTGGTGGGAAGGTGGGCAAAAAGTAGATGCCCAAAACGAATTTGAAACCCGTAAACTCAATACCCAACTCGATAAAATGTCTCGCCGTCAATCAGGGCGACGCTCAACCACTGTGACAGATCGTAAACGCGGGCGGTATGTTCGGGCTGTGCCTGCTGGTAACAAAACCAATGACATCGCCTTTGATGCAACACTCCGCGCTGCTGCACCCTTCCAGAGAGCGCGGAGTAGTCAAAAAGAAAAAACAGGTATGGCGTATGCCCTCCGCAAAAGTGATCTTCAGCGTAAAATCCGCGTCAAGAAAGCAGGGAATTTGATTCTCTTTGCTGTCGATGCGTCATGGAGTATGGCGGTTTCTGAACGGATGCAAGCTACAAAAAGTGCCATCTTATCGTTGCTGACCGATGCTTACCAACGGCGTGATCGTGTCGGTTTAGTCGTTTTCCAGAAAGACCGTGCCTCATTAGTTTTGCCGCCAACCAATAGTGTTACACTCGCTAAGGAAGCGCTGCAAGATATTCCTGTTGGTGGTAAAACACCACTATCTGCTGGATTACTACTCACTTATGAGACCATCCGCAAAGAAGTGCTGAATAACCCCGATATTATGCCGATTATGATTCTGCTCACCGATGGTGCAGGTAATGTCAGCATGAGTGATAACATGTCACCGCAAGAAGAATCGCATTATGTCGCAAATCTGTTCCAAGATCGGGATATTCGTACCGTGACGATTAACATGGAACACGTCGCCTTCGATCAAGGCTTGGCACAACGCCTTGCAGATCGACTCGGCGGACCTTGCTATACACTCGGTCAAATCCGCGCTGATAACCTACTCGAAACCGTCCAGCAAGAAATCGAACGGGCGTAATAATTTTCACTGTCGCAAGTTTCATGAAAGATCAACCTTTGTGTTGGTCTTTTTGTTTTATTTAGTCTATTTTCATGGGGGAATGGTAGTACAGTCGTAGGTCTTGCGTAATAGGGATGATTGATCTTATGTAGTAGGGTTATATTATCAATCAACTTAGCAAAAGGATGGGCGATGTATATGCGTTCACGATGGGTTCTACTTTTTATCAGTTTTGTTGTTGTGGCTTGCGTAGGGGGTATCAGCCACGCACAAGCAAGACCAGCTTTCCGTGTTTACTTAACATTTGAAGATGGACCGACTACGGCTTACACCCCACAAATATTAGATATTCTTGGGAATTATAATGTTCCTGCAACATTTTTTCCAAATGGTAATCAAATTACAGGTAAAGAAACTATTGTCCAACGTGTGATTCGTGAGGGTCATGCTTTGGGTAATCATATGTGGGAAGAACCGGGTTATTATTCTGGAGCTACTGAAGACCGCATCCGACAGGGATACTTAGAAGGTGAAGAAGCAATCATAGATGCTTTAGCACCTACACCTGATCTACTTGCAATTTATCAAGCACAACAAAAATTATTTCGTCAACCGGGAGGTGCTGCTCAACCGCTTCCTGCGATAGATGGCGTGAATGCTATCACTTATAATTGGCATGTTGATAGCAATGATTGTGGCTGGTTTATTGATCCAACCCTAACAATGTCTTTAGATGAACAAAGTATCGACAATATTTTAGGGACACCTCGTGCATTAGGGGGTAATCGCTGGAATGCGCTCGAACATGGTGATGGCACTGTGATCGTTTTTCATGATATTAACCGCGTTACTGGACGAATTTTACCAACAATTATTGAAGAATTACGACTCGCTGGCGCAACTTTCCATGTACTACCTCGTCCAGAAGATGCTGCGGGTACAATGCCAATTGCACTCGGTCAACCACCTGTTATGAGCGTTGGAATACAAGGTGTATCATTTGATGCTGTCCTAACAGATTATGCTTATATCCGAACTGATCCAAATGTAAATTCGCCTTTACTTGTAGTGAGTTTGCCACCACAAACATCCGTCACGCTCACTGGACGTTATCAGGACTGGTTTCGTGTTGTCTATAACGGGCAAGAAGGATGGATGTATGAGGGTAATTTACGCATCTATGGTCCGATTCCCAGCTTGCCATTGACACAACCTACTTAGGGATTTTGTATTTTGTCATTAACAAAGATAATGAACTAATTTAGTGTCTGTAAAATCACTAACAGGTTAGCAAACATGCTAAGCTGTTAGTAAAAATTACTTACTAAAACCTACCTAAACTGTTTCACGCGCTTTCTTATCGGCTTCTTCCATCTCCATGCGAATCAGTTCCCGACGGAGTGTTTTACCAACTGCTGATTTTGGTAATTCGGAAACAAAGCTAATACGGCGCGGAATTTCATATTGCGCGAGATAGGCTTC
>JBAUIA010000200.1:0-4155 GCA_049680565.1 Phototrophicaceae bacterium | reverse complement strand
GCATTATTTATGTCCTAGGATATGCGAATAAAAGTACGATTTTTGACAAAACCACAATCTATTTCTCGTTATAGGCAAAGAGGCATAATCATTTTTGCCATTTGGGATGAGGCGTATCAGTGCCTGATACTTAATTTAGTCAGTATAAACCTTTTATGAAAAAGCGTAAATTAAGTCGCACACAATTACTAGAACAAACGCTTGACTCTCAAGCTACTTGAGAGTTTATTATATTTATGTAGCAAGTTATTGTGACACAAGAGTGAATAGCTGGTAAAGATGATCAAAATTGGCGAATTTTCAAAATTAGTGCAAGTTCCGATTGCGACCCTGCGCTATTATGATCAGGTGGGATTGTTAAAACCGATTGAAGTCGATCGCTTTACAGGCTATCGCTATTATTCTGCCACACAATTGCCGCGCTTGCATCGTATTCTAGCTTTAAAGGGTCTCGGCTTTTCGCTAGAACAAATCGCAGAATTGCTTGATGAAGACTTAACTCCAGAGCAAATGCGTGGAATGCTCCGTCTGCGTCATGCACAGATCAGCCAGCAAATCACGGATATGCAAGATCAACTGATCGAGGTGGAATCGCGCATCGACCAGATTGAACGCGAACCGCAACTATCGCGCTATGACATCATCTTAAAACAGCTCGAACCCCTCTTAGTCGCCTATGTTCGGGCGATTCTAGCAGATCATACTCAGTCAGGATCACTGTTTGGAGAAGTCTATACAGCGATTGAACCTTATATCAGTAAAGCTCTACATCCCAATCCAGAACTAGGTGGACAAACGCTTGTCATGTGGTTTGATAGCGAGTTCAAAGAAACTGAGGTCGATGGTGCCGCCGCTTTTATGTTGCGCTGTACGATTCCAGAAAGTGGACGGGTGAAGGTTGAAGAATTACCTGCCACATTGATGGCATCGACCATCCATCATGGGGCATATAATACCATCGCTGATGCGCATGAAGCCATTCTCATATGGATTGAAGCGAATGGCTATCGTATCATCGGCGCAGATCGAGAACTGAACCTGCATCATACCCCACCGATAACGCGTGATAATCCCACTTATATAACAGAGATTCAATACCCAGTAGAAAAAATATCTTAAAGGAGAAATATCATGGTAAAAACAACTGAAGTCCTCGTAGAAGATCGTCCAGAAAAGCACTATATGGGCATCCGTGTCATAACGCCTAGTAGCGAATTCCCGAATATGATTCCTCAATTGATTGATGAGGTTTTTGGATGGTTGGGCGAGAACGGAATCGAAGCTGATGGCGCACCGATCATGCGTTATTATGTCATTAATATGGAAGGCGAAATGGATGTGGAAATCGGCGTTTTTGTTGCCAATCCCGCCACAGGTGATGATCGTGTAAAAGCCAGCATTCTGCCCGCAGGACGTTATGCCTCGCTCATCTATACTGGAGTCAAGAATGGTATAGCTGGAAACGGTGTTTTAATTCAGTGGGCAAAAGACAAAGACATCGAATGGGACAGATGGGATGAAGAAACTGGTGATGCTTTCCGTTCGCGCTATGAAGTCTTTATCGATGGTCCCGAAGACGATCCTGATCCATCCAATTGGCGAACCGAAGTGGCTATCAAAATGGATGAATAAGCGTTAGCGATAGCAAAGGAGATTTTTCATCGAACCTATTTGAGCCTTAGCGTACTTGTGTTAAGGCTTTTTGATTGCTTTTCTAATTCTTCGCGGTCATTGGGCATCTGGCATCGTTTACTCTTGATGCCTTATTTTATATCATTTCCCGCACCAAGTTGAAATGCACCCGCACACAAAGTAGCGATATCATGCGCCAAAAGCGTATTCAGATAAGCGTAATTCTGCATTTATGATGGGGAGTTGATAATGACAAAAATAGCATCTGAACACGTCCAGATGCTACAACAATTCTATCAAGTATGACGTGCTATTGATTAGCGTGTCAGCAAGACATTGACGACACTCATATCTTTCATCAATTGCTCGGTGAGTTGCACCAGTTCATCAGGCTTATGGGTATAATTGGTCAATGAACCATCTGCTTCGATGATATACACTTCTGCAAAACCCATTGCTAAGGCTTCTTGTAAGGCTTCTTGCGGAATATTGTCAAAGGCTTTAAGTCCGAGCGGATTATATTCCATCACCAGTGATAAATTCGGTGACTTTGCGATTGTTTCTTTCATGCCACGCAATGCGCCCATTTCTGCGCCTTCAATATCCATCTTGACGACATCGACTTGCTCAATGCCAAGATCACGCATGAGCGCATCAATCGGTGCTGTTCGCACGGTATATTTACGCGGTTCAAATGTGCCATCAAGACGTGGGGCAAAATCAACATCACGGCTCGTTGTCGATAATTGCACATCGCGCAAGGTTTCATCATAATGTAATGAGCCACTGGCACTCATCATCAGATAATCATAAAGTTCGGCTGTGCCTTCTTCTTCTGCGAGGGCAACTTGTAGCAGGGTCACATTATCCATTGCGCCCACGTTACGTTTTAACATCGCATGATTACTAGGATTAGGCTCAAAGGCAACAACGCGCCCATTCGCCCCCACAATCTTAGATGCCATACGTGAATAATAGCCAACGTGTGCGCCCACATCAAGGAAGGTCATATTGGGTTTTAGCAAGCGTTGCAATTGAGCGCCTGTTTCGGGTTCATGCTTTCCTGTCAGTAATTCCAGACGAAACCAGAAGGGATCATCGGGCATGGTACGAAACCCTTGTACTTGCTCTAAGATAGGAAATACTATCGCTGTAGAGAGCCAGTGCATCCCACGATGAAAACCGCGAACACGCTTGAAGGTTTTGCGATAAAGATCAACACCCACTTGTAATAGTCCTTGCTTTGTATTCGGCTCTGCTGCCACCCGAAATCTCCTTAACGGACGCTTGCGCCCATGCTTGTTCCGATGCACTCTTGCGGTTGGCTAGACTAACGCAGGTTCAATGGTGGGTCAATATTCAAAGTTTAGCGAACAATCATAAATTACCACTGTTATAGCGAAACAGCCTCCTCTAAGATGAAAGCACTCCATCCACTAGTTGAAAATAGTAGACCTCTATGTTCCAAAATCGAAAATTAATCTGGGCGCTTGCGATCTTACCGCTTATCCTGATTATTCTTAATTTCATCATCTTCTTTGATCGTATCTCCGTTAGTGATGTCACGGATGCTGAATCGGTGACGGCTGACGCACAAGCGCAATGTTTACAAAATATAGCAGGGGAGTGCCTCATCTTGCCGATACTTTCAGGCTTAACCATCAATAGTGCCGAAATTACCTTCCCTGATGCTTTTGAAACCGACTATCAACTGGTAGTGATGCCCTTTGACCGCGAGCAGCAAGAACTTGCTGTCACATGGTTGCCTCTATTCCAAGAGCTTGTAGCAGAAACCGATCAAGCGGATTTATGGAGTATTGCCGCCTTACCTGAACTCAACGCAGGGATTCGTCTATTGGTTTTAGGGGGATTGAGTGCTGCTATCAGTGATGCCGATATTCGCCCACAAATTACTGCCGTTTTCTTAGCCGATCAGCAAGCGCTTTTAGATCAACTCGCTGTAGAATCGCCTGATGACGTGCGTGTGTTCATCATGGATGCTGAGGGTATCATTTATTATACCGATCACGGGGTCTATACGGACGATGCAGGCATTGCTTTCCGTGCTGCTTTCCAAGAATTATTAGCGCAATAAATCCTACATGACCACATAAAAGTTCTTATGTAAATGTAAATGGTTGAGATGGGTCTCAATCGAACATAAAGCCCTGCAAAAAAGGTTCTGTGTAGGGGAGCGTCCTCCGTGTGCTCCCGAAAACAACTGTAGTATTTTAACGGCAAATCCATATCAAGATTTCGGCTTAATCTCCGATGGCTGACGCTGTAACTGGAAGAAATTCGCCAGATGTGCGTAATTAGGACCTGCAAGACGTGCAATCGGTGCGTAGGCTTCCATATTGATGTAATTGCCCGTTTGATAAACATCTTCTTGGAAGTGCATATAGACCACTTCACCAATCACAGCATGTCCATCACCTGCATCTACAATCTGATTGAGCTTACATTCAAATTGAATCGGGCTTTCAGCAACACGCGGGACACTGATGATATGACTATCAATTG
>JBAUIA010000199.1:0-18575 GCA_049680565.1 Phototrophicaceae bacterium | reverse complement strand
CCATCCCAATCAGTGACAATCAATTTATCCTCAGTGATGGTGATACGCCCTGTATCTATCCATTGCGAACAAACGCGCTTTTGTGTGAAGTGTGTATCGGGTGAGGTTTGCATATAATGGCACGCTGCTTCATAGTCCGATAAATCATGGGGTGTCAGGTAAAAGCGATACCTGAGACTTAGCTCGGATTCTCCCAAACCTTGGCTATAATAATAGCCTGTATCGCCCTCAAATGTGATTCTAAATTGACCGGTAATTTGTGTTTGAATGGCTTCTGTATCGATCATGAGCGGGTGGATGAAGCTCGCGCCAAAACCCACATCCGCTAGATAACGCACACCATCAATGACCACCAGCAAGCACATATGCCCCATTCGCACACCAAAATCATCCCCTGCGCGATGCACATTTGCTTCTAGCCGATAGACCTCATAGCCTAATGCTGATAACACACGATAGAACAAGCCGTTTTGCTCAAAGCAAAAACCGCCCCGTTGTTCCTCAATGATTTTTTCAGCTAAGAGTGTCTCATCTAAGATAATCGGACGAGGTATATGAATATTCAAGTTTTCAAATGGAATTGCCATCAAATGTGCGCGGTGAATACGGCACAAATTAGCGAGGGTCGGTGCTGTATCCCCCGTATAGTTGATGCGCTCAAAATAAGACTCTAAATTCATAAGATTCATTCTCTCAGTGCTTCATCCGATAAGTAACTATACAAAAACCTTGCGCCAGACATAAGGTTTCTTATGAGCATTCCAGTATTGTGTAGCCCATGTAATAGCAGTGACAATTTCGTCACTTGTCTGAAAACATTGTCCCTTGAGAGCTAAAGATTTCAAGGTTTTCCACCACGGCTCAATCAAATAGACCGTTGCCATTGTTCGCCCTACCTTTTGTGCGACATCCTCCACTCGCATTCCTGCATGAAATGACACTAGCATTTGCGCTCGCTCCACTTCGCGCTTGGCAACCACTCGCGAATGACTCACTTGCTGTAGCTTCTGCAACTCTGCGACGCTAAGGTCACGCAGTTGAAACTTTTTGGCATTATCTCGATTTTCGTTTTTGACTATTGCATCCTTTTTCAGAATATTTACAGGATGAAGCACTAAACAGGATAGCGCGATACAATCTGAATTAAAATTAAGAGGTTGCAAGCGTGAGGGCAATGTCTGAGGTGCGAATAAAACGTCCATTTTTTTTGCGCCATTTTAAAGTGTGGGCTTGTTGCTCAATTAATGTGCCATCACCAACGAGAATCAACATTGCAGTAGATTGGGCGGAGATATTATCGACTGGGTTGCCATCCATAATAATGGTTTCAACAACAAGTTCAAGCGATGCAATCTGCTTTTTAGATTTTTGACTGCTGCCGTATTGTAACAATACCGTAAAGGTATCCGTGAGTGCAATCTCCGTCAGGGATAAGCCTGTAATAAATAAACGGTCTTTATTCTGCTCAATAATATCAATTGTAAATTCAAGGCTCATTTGGTCAAAATCAACTTTTCTGAATCAAGCACATATTCGCGCCATTGATGGCTATTAATATAATCCGTTACCCACCCCGCATCAGTGAGAGCATCGAGCAAGGTATCCCAAACACCGACAAGTTCTAAACCTGCTGTCATATCAGTATTGATACGATTGAGATGTTTATGATATGCCGTAATCGTCTGGACTTTGACATTAATATTGGCAATTTCATCACCGAGTGCATCTTGTGTATTGGTTTGCGGTGCAAAGCGAATAACCTTATTGAAACGATCCCCAATTTTGATCGCACTATGCGCGACACCTAGCACATATAGCAGCGTATCACGCACTTCAATATGTCGGATTTCAAATTGCGGTATCTTACCAATATCCATACCCCAATCGGGTTCAATCATGATCTTTTTCTTCTTCAAACAAAATATCCCTATAATGCCTATCCATAAAAAACTTATATGCAATCCTATTATACCGCAAAAACAGACAGGTTCAGAAACCATATGAGACTTTTGGGAGCAATGGGACTCTATGTGATAGATTTTGCAGCAGCACGTCCTGCTACGCGTCCAGAAAAGATACAGCTGCCAAGGAATGTGCCTTCTAATGCTGCGTAACCGTGCATCCCACCACCGCCAAAGCCCGATGCTTCGCCAGCAGCGTATAAGCCTTGCACCACTTGCCCATCCGCACCGATCACTTGCCCATCCAGATTCGTTTGCAAACCACCCAGTGTTTTGCGCGTCAAAATATTCAAACGGACTGCAATTAATGGTGCAGCATCACGATCTAACAAGCGGTGTGGTTTTGCAGTGCGAACGAGTTTATCGCCTAGATAATTGCGTGATCCATGTAGCGCGATGATCTGCATATCTTTACTAAATGGATTGTTTAACTCATTATCACGCGCTTTGACTTCAGCTTGAATATGATTGAAATCTAAGCGTGGTTCATCTGTGAGCGCATTCATTCTTTCAACCAATGTGGCTAAATTATCCGCGACGATAAAATCTTTCCCTTGTTGTTTGAAGCGTTCAACAGGCGGTGGTGCGCCCGGTAAAATGCGTTTGGCAACTTGCGCCCAACTTTTACCTGTTAGATCAGGATTTTGCTCTGATCCTGATAAAGCAAATTCTTTTTCGATGATTTTCTGTGTCAAAATGAACCAGCTATAGTCATAGCCTGTATGCGAGATATGCTTGAGTGTGCCACGATTATCGAAACCGGGGAATAAGGGAACAGGTAAGCGATTACCTTCGGCATCTAACCACAAGGAGGAGGGACCGGGCAAAATACGAATCCCATGATTGCTCCAAATAGGAGCGTAGTTTTCGATGCCTTCGGTATAGTGCCACATCCGATCTCGATTAATAATTGTGCCCCCTGCATCTTCGGTAATGGCTAACATGCGCCCATCAACATGGTCAGGCACACCAGCAATCATCTTTTTAGGAGGTGTACCCATATCGGCAGCCCAATTTTGACGCACAAGATCAAAATTACCCCCGATACCACCCGATGTCACCATCACAATTTGCGCGGTATAGCTAAAATTATCAATGACTGTGCGTGAGCTTTTCACTCCTCGGTCTACAGTACTTGCTTCGAGTACCTCGCCACTAACACCAGTGACAACACCGCCTGTTGTCAGTACCTCACTGACACGATGGCGAAATTTGAATGTGACTAAGCCTCGATTTTCAGCATCTCGCACACGCCTGATAAAGGGTTCAAGAACACCGGGTCCTGTTCCCCACACAATATGAAAACGCGGTACAGAATTACCATGTCCGATTGCCCCATATCCGCCACGCTCTGCCCAACCGACAATCGGGAAGAAAGTCATCCCCTGCTGGCTTAACCAACTGCGTTTTTCACCGGCTGCAAAATTAACATATGCTTCTGCCCATTGGCGCGGATAATGATCTTCTTCGCGGTCAAATTTGGCAGTGCCGAGCCAATCTTGCCATGCGAGTTCATGACTATCTTTGATGCGTAATCGGCGTTGTTCAGGCGAATCAACCAGCATTAATCCCCCGAACGACCAAAAGGCTTGTCCACCAAGGCTTTGTTCTGGTTCTTGGTCGAGTATAAGAATGTGTTTGCCAGCATCGGCGAGTTCCGCAGCAGCTACTAAGCCAGCTAACCCAGCACCCACAATGATGACATCTGCTTGCATTGTCATGATAAAAAAATCCTTCAAATAATACTTTTAATTGCTAAGTAAAAAGGATGTCATCATTGCGATCACATCCTAAAAATAGATATAGCTTCACTAGTGTCGCATAAAATTATACGAGGCTATCTTTCATATCGGCGATTTTTTCACTGATGAAGCGCCCGTCATCACTAGC
Organism: Phototrophicaceae bacterium; assembly: GCA_049680565.1. Taxonomy (GTDB): domain Bacteria; phylum Chloroflexota; class Anaerolineae; order Aggregatilineales; family Phototrophicaceae; genus JAUZRW01. The sequence continues at coordinate 14,724 of JBAUIA010000199.1, read as the reverse complement.
AATCAAGACCCCTGCTTGTTTATTAATCATGAGTTCGCCCAGATGCTTAATCAATTGATTGATCTGCTGGCGCATAATCATCATCACGTCTTCCCAAACGACATCATCAGGCAAAGCAGGCTCGCGTAAATCACGGGTGCTTTCCAGATAATCCATTGCAGGTTCGACTTCAGGGAAAATGAGCGCACTGGGGAGGTCGTGGCGTACAATTGCAAAGAAATGCCGTGATAATAAACGAATGCCATTTTCGAGCGCAAAGCGATCCGTTGGCATATCAGGCGCACGGACACTCGCTGCTCCCTTACGGGTGAGCAAGACAATCGCACGACGCATCAGAACCTGTAATTCAGGCATAGTTGCCATACTATTGGTTGCAATCACCATAATGCCACCGGGTGCTAAGACCCGTTTAAATTCTTGTAAAGCTGTTTCGATGTGTTCGACATGATGCATCATATGATTTGCCATCACAATATCGAAGCTATGATCGGGGAATGGCAGCTTTTCTGCATTGCTGAGTAAGACACGCTCAGTCCCAACAAGGGGATGATTTGCTACCATCGACGGCATCAAATCAAGTCCATAATAATCAAATTCAATCTGTCGCGCTTTGATTTTGTTATAATACAGCCCATTACCGCAGCCGACATCAAGCACACGTTCGCCACCATGCCAAGGCATACGATCAATGACCCATTCAGAAAAACTACGGTCAGGAACCGTGTATTGATCGTGAATGTGTTGCCGAACTCGTAAATGGTCGTCGGTTGAATAATGTTTGCGAACAAGGTCGTTTTGATGTTCAGATGCCATAGTAGTCCTAAATCGTTACGATTAACTTAATTAGAAAAAGACTGTTCTAGTACATGAGTACAAAGAGTAAAAAAAATGCTTACCCCTCTATCCCTCGCCCTTTCTCCCACCTGTGGAGAAAGAGAATTTAAGCTACTAGCAAGTCTTTCTCCCTTTATGGGAGAGAGATTTAGAGAGAGGGTGATACACATTTAACTTAAAGAACTTTTTTGGTCGTGTACTAGTGATAATAAAACATTGCATCTGCTTATGTTGCGATGACCTCGCCCTATAAACATACGATGCCCACATATGTTATATCTATAACTATACTACTTGAACCAGTTTATGCAACAAAAAGGGTTAAGCCTCTAGCGTAATCGCACCAAAGTGAAAAAGTACATGAAAACGCTTTGAACCACAGAGATACAGAGACACAGAGCGTATTTCTAAGTAAAAATACAGTTGTTTCACAGCAAAATCATCTTTTGAAAACTGAAATGCGGAAAATTTTGTTCTCTGGCATGCCATCTCTTCGTTTTTCGACTATTTTCATGGTTCAATAATTTTAATGCGATTGCCTTGGTTAAGCCTCGCGTTGCCGTAGATACCAATACGGATGATGTGTTTTAAATCCTAGTGTATCATAGAGTTTGCGTGCAGGCGTATTCGTTTCAGTAACTTGTAGATAGGCTGTTTTCGCAGCGTGTTGTTGCGCCCATGCCAATAAACTGCTTACTAAAGCGTGACCTACCCCTGTTCGGCGTGCGTCTGCTTGCACAACAATATCAAACAACCCGACGTAATCACCATCGACAACCGCTAATCCAACAGCCACATCATCAATCCAGCCATAACAAGATAGGCGTGTTTGGTGTGATAGCATTTTTTGGGCAATGCCAATATGTGCTTCTGGAACAGCATTCCATGCGCCCCATGCTGTGAGCCAGTTTTCACTCACTTGAGATTGATAACGAAAACGGCGATCTATTTGTAGGGTATTTAACTGCAATGGCGCGACCTGAACCAAGGTATCATTATAGCGATGATAATCCCGCGCAATTAGTTCATCATGCAATGTCGGAGGCTGCATTACGTCTGTTAAGCGAAAAATACACGGTTGCTGATACGCTGCATACCATGCTTCACAGTAGGAGATTTTTTGATCCAATGGTAATGACGAACTATCTAAGGCTTGTACACTATTAGCGCGCCCTGTATAGCCTTGTCCATAGCGTAGTAACCACCCGTCATAAGCCTCCGTTTCTAAAGATGCCCATGCGTTTAAGCTAATGTGTTCTAATGCGCGAATTTGATTTTGCATGCACTTTACTCCTAACATTAATGCCACTTTAACACGAGGGCGTTATAGTATCAATCAATCACTTTTACACATGATCTATTTAGGAGAAAATTTTATGGCTATTCGTTCCGCAGATGCACGTTGGGAAGGCACACTTAAAGAAGGCAAGGGCAATCTTAAACTCAAGAGTGGCGCGTTTGAAGGGCAATATAGCTTCTCATCCCGTTTTGAAGAAGGCACAGGTACAAACCCTGAAGAATTACTCGGTGCTGCGCATGCAGGGTGCTACAGCATGGCACTCAATGCAGCGCTTGAACGCAATGGTACAACCCCTGACTATGTACACACGATTGCAAAAGTCCATATGGGCAAAGATGCGAACGATCAATTAGCAGTTACGAAAATTGATTTGATTGTTGAAGCATCTGTCCCCGGCTTAACGGCAGGTGACTTCCAAAAATTTGCCGAAGATGCAAAAAATAATTGCATTATCAGCCGTGCGCTCAATGTTGCTGAAATGACCATCGACGCAACTTTGAAATAAGCCAGCATTTTTTAGTACACCGTTACACATATTAGGGCGTGATCTATCCATCACGCTCTTTTTGTATCTCAAAATGGGTCATAAATGTCATTATGAGGAGACCAGCACACTATGATGCCATACCCAACACGCTTAATAGAGGGTGGTAACGTGAGCATCGGCAACGACGCATTCGCCCTTAGCCGTCCTGTCCATACCATTCAACTTACGCCTTATCGCTTGATGACTGGCACAGTTACCAATCAACAGTATGCACAGTTTGTCGCTGCGGGTGGCTATCGTACAGAAATAGGGTGGACAGCAATGGGCTGGCGTTGGCGGCAGAGCAAGTCAGACTTGATGCCAGCCTTTTGGAACGACCCCTCATTTAACCATCCCGATCAGCCGATTGTTGGGATTACATGGTATGAAGCCGTCGCATTTGCAAATTGGGTATCCGCAGAAAGCAATCAACTGTGGCGTTTACCTACCGAAATCGAATGGGAAGCCGCAGCACAATCTGAAGGGACGGGAACGATCCATACTGCTATGCGCGGTGTCCAAGGAACGATCCCTGTAATTGGGCAAGGGTATTATGCAGCTAATGGCTTATGGAATATGCTTGGGAATGTATGGGAATGGTGTAGCACCGCTTGGGGGCGTAATTGGCAACAGCTAGATCACTCTTACCCCTATCAAGCCGATGACGGACGTGAAAATGGTGAAGGTAGTTTCGCACGGATTATGCGTGGTGGTTCGTGGTTTGACCCCATCCAAGAGGCACATTCTAGCAAACGCGCCCGTTACCTCCCCGGTTCACGCGCTAGCAATATTGGCTTTCGCTTGGTTCAAGATATAACGATAGTCTAAATGCCTTCTACAAGTCTTTATCTTATTTGATAGTTTTTGGGTGTATTGTAATAGAACATAATCCTAATTTTTGAGTGATGTCTATGACTTTACAATCCAAACAAAAAGCAGAGACCTTTATAAATAAATCCGTTCAAATTTCTGAGCCACTGTTGCAATTTATTCGTGCAAGTTTGAATGTAGATCATTTAGGTGTTTATCTGAAAGATAGCAATCAGTTAGTGCTTGTAAATGAAACTCAAAATGGGGCGGAAATTTCCATAAAAGAAGTCTTATCGCATCTGATCGAAAATCAACAATTGTCGATAGATTCTCCGCTTGTAGTGTCTAATTTTAAAGAAGACTCTGCTATTGATTCAATGTTACTGACACCATTTACACATGCAGATGGACAAGTCTATGGTGTACTGTTTGCGATAGTAGATAAGCGCTATAACTGGACAGCAAATGATAAACAAACCTTGCAAGATAGCGCTCAATTGCTACAGCGTGACCTTGATTTGCAACACCAACTTGCTAATGAGCGCGAACAAAACAAACACCTGCAAGCACAACAACTTCTTTTCCAACAAGTGACAGACTCACTTTCTGATGCGATTATCCTATTAAACCAAGATACAGAGATTATTTATTGTAATCAAGCGATTGCTGATATTTTTGGCTATGATCCTAATGACTTAATCAATCAACCGATTGAAATCTTGATACAATCAACAATTAATCTTCATATCACCCAATTTGTTGCTACCACTGTTGATGAGACACGTCAGAACAATGCTTTGAATGGCACTCGGATGCAAGGACGTAAGCGCGATGGGACAGTCATTCCGATTCAAGTCAAACTTGATACGATGATGAGTTCTAATGCGTCTTATTTTAAAGTCGTTATTCGTGATATGAGCCTGCAAGAATATTTTGAAGACCAATTACAGTATGATGTCACTCGTTATCTCGAAATTTTAGATGCCATCCCAGATATGGTTTATGTTAAGGATGAACACTCACGTTTGATTTGGGCGAATCGTACATTTACACACTTTTTTAATAAATCGTTAGATGAGCTTCTTGGAGAAAGTCACATTGCTGGTGTTGGAACACTAAATGTTGTCGGTAGCTTAGACGATGATGCTTTTGTCTTATCAACAGGCAAGACGCGCGTCACTAAAGAAGAAGCTATTATCCGATATGATGGCGTAACACGGCAGTTCGTTACGACAAAGAAGCCCATTTTTAATGAGCAAGGGCAAGTAAGGATGTTAGTAGGCATCTCAAAAGATGTTACCGAAACAAAGAATGTTGAACGCTATCTGATGAATGCTTTGGAAGATCGTCAAGAATTGGTAGAACTAAAATCAGCATTTATTTCGATGGTATCACACGAATTTCGCACACCCCTCTCCGTGATTCTATCATCAGTCGATATTATCCAGAATTATTATGAGCGATTAACAGATGAGCGCCGTCAGGAAAAATTGTTTGTCATTCAAAATCAAGTCAAACGTTTGACACGACTCATGGATGAAGTGCTTCTGATTAATCGTGGTGATGCTAAAGGCTTGCCATTTTCACCCGTTTATACGGATGTCATTGAGTTATCAGAACGCATCATTGAAGAGGTACAAAGTACCTATAGCGAGTCTCTTGTGATGATTAATTTCAAATATGATGCCTGCGCGAAGTCTCAATATATTGATGCTGATTTGTATCGCCATATTGTACAAAATCTACTCTCGAATGCGCTCAAATATTCCAAAGTTCATTCTGATGTGCAATTTAGCATCAATTGTAGTGACACTAAAATAACGATTGTTGTAGCGGATACAGGTATTGGCATTCCACAAGCGAACCATGCCAATCTTTTCCAGACCTTTCAACGGGCTGATAATGTTGGGACAATTCAAGGGACTGGCTTAGGATTGGCAATTGTAAAACGTGCTGTTGATACCCATGGCGGTACGATTAATTTCCGTAGCATCGAAAATCAAGGCACAATGTTTGTTGTGACCTTAAATACACAAAATACACATTCTGAGGGAGTGTAATAATGCCAACCCATATTTTACTGGTAGAAGACGAAAAACCTCTGCGTGAACAAGTTGCAGATATGTTGCGTTTAGAAGGCTTTGATGTGACAGAAGCTGAAGATGGTCAGGCAGCCATTGATCTATTGGCGAATAAACGCCCTCATATCATTTTATGTGATGTTGCCATGCCTAATATGGATGGATATGAGGTTTTGGCGCATGTTCGCAATACGGATCAGATTTCATCGTTACCATTCATCTTTTTAACAGCCCGTGCAGATCGCTCTTTTGTACGACATGGCATGGAACTAGGTGCTGATGATTATCTCACTAAACCGTTCACACGCAAAGAATTATTATCTGCAATTGACTCGCGTTTGGCACGCGCACAAACATTTTCTAAGCAAAGTGACGATGCCTTAGAAACTGCCAAGAAGCAATTATCGCATATGGTGGCGCATGAATTACGCACACCGCTCATTTCAATGACGATGGTACAAGATGTGATCTCACATAAGCTAGATGATCTATCTCCTGCTGATATGCGTGATTTGCTTGGTATGATGCAATCTGGCAACAAGCGTATGCGGCATCTTGTTGAACAAATGGTATATTTTACACGCTTAAATACAGGGTTATTGAGTGCAGAAACATTGGTTGAGCATGGACGCTTCCTAGAGCTTGATTTTGTCATTCAAGAAGCGATTCAGCAAGGACGCAGCTTTAGCTATCGTAATCAAAATGGATCAATTAAACGCCCTCCCCAAAAGCCTTATGCGCCCATTCGTTGTTTAATTAAACCCCTGAGTTTTGCTATCGCTGAAATCATTGCAAATGCTTTGATTTATTCGCCCGAAGATACAAATATCATCATTCAAGAGCATGTAACTGATCCTTGGGTGCTTCTCAATATTGTTGATGCAGGATCGGGTTTAACAAGCAATCGCTTACAGAAAGCTGCAATGCCATTTGAACAAATTGACCGCGAGAATCAAGAGCAGCAAGGCATGGGCATGGGCTTACCGTTAGCAATCAAAATTGTAGAAGTGCATGGGGGCAAATTGGATATTCAACAAACGGTCGAAGGCGGTACAAAAGTTGTGATTAAGTTGCCCTTAGTGACGGTCTAAAGCATTCTATAGCGCATGTGTGATGGATATGCTACATTGATGAGCAATCGCATATAGTAATCAAGGAATAATCGCATGGGCTTGAATGCGCGTTTATCATCAGGTCAAGCACCTGTTTTTATCAGTAGCTGGAAGGGATTCCGCAATTTTATGGATGCAGTGGAACACCTCAGCAGCGATCAATACCCAACTATTATCGAGCAATTGCCTGATGGCGATGAAGGCTTTACATCGGCTGATAAAGTGCGACCCTTGTTGGATGAATTGCACCACTTCATCACACACCAAACCGATATTCAACAAGCTATTTTAGTCGATACGGAGCGCAATGCAGATATTAGCATGGGCAGTAATGTACTAAGAGGTGCGCTGACCACAGACCGCTTATCAGGCTATGATTTAGGCTTCAATCAACAAGGTTTTTTCGTGCGAGATCGTTGGGAATTAGATCGTATCTTGTTCCATGCCATGCGTGTTGAGCAACGCTTGATGAACCCTGAACAGCATCAAGTCGAATACATCAATTTAGATACAGATGCGCGTTTTTTGTGTACAACACCATTTGGCAAAGTGGGAACAGGCGAAGATGGTATTCCGCGTATGATGCTTCAATTTTTCCATGTTGAATTACGCCAAACAGCCCCTAATCGCTTTGCGTATATCACCGACCCCTTGCAACGCTTATTTGAAGCAGCACTCGCTAATGATGCAGGGATTGAATGGATTTAGGCTGATTTTGGATCGTTGAATTTTGCAACGGCTGCATAAATAAATTGACGGGCTTCATCTTCTGTTGCAGCAAATTCAACATCTTCGACAATCGTCTTATCCAGATTTTTGATGGCATCGAAGATCATTTTGATGGCTGTATTGACACCTAATACGACAACAGGTCCTTTTTTGTCGTCCTCACCACCCAGCGATAGCAATGCTTTAAACTGATTGAGGGTTTCACGGTTGAAGATGTTGCCACCGGGCAAGTGCATCCCATTGCGTAGATCAATAATTGCGCCAAAGATCATCTCACGCTCATCAGACATCTGCTTGATTTTGCTAATCAGCTTATGTAATTCATCCCATGTCCACTTGCCATTAAATTCTGCCAGTAACACAGATTGTTTTTCATCATCCCAGAATAAGTCAATTGCCATTGGATATACTCCATTAGAACTTATGTCACTATGATGAGTCTAACAGCACTAGATAATGCCAAGCTCAGTGATAGATTAATCTGTATTAAGGGTTGTTTTTGTTAGGGGCTATCCAAACCAGATAAAGCCGATGACTACGGCAACAACACCGATAGCGCTGGCAATCGTAGCCGATAAGCGCCACCAATAGCCACGCCGATGCACGGAGTATACCCCAAAGCGCTCATCAACAGCGTCGATAAATTCGCCATCATCCCCCAGCAATTCATGAAAATTCTTATCAGGCATGATTGTATCCTATGGTAACAAATCGAGACCAAAACTATTCCGCATGAAAATTTGCTGGCTATCAACAATTGCTTCATCCGCTTGGGGATGAACTTTGATGTAGGTATCGTCAGGTTGTTGCTCCCAAGCTGCTTGATTATCCAGTAATTGGGTCGCGAGTAAGCGCATGACTTTGGCACGAATCGTATTGCTCAAGACTGGAAAAACAACTTCAACCCGATTATGCAAATTACGTCGCATTAAATCGGCACTGCCAAGGAATAATTGTTTTTCGTCAGGCGCATTCTGGAAATAAAAAGCGCGTGAATGTTCGAGAAAGCGACCAATGATACTGGTTACACGAATATTCTCGCTTAATCCTTCAACACCGGGGCGCAAGCAACAATGACCGCGTACTAGCAAATCGACTTTGACACCTGCTTGGGATGCTTCGTACAATTTTTCGATCACACGATCTTCTTCAAGTTGATTCATCTTGAAAATGAGACGGGCTTCTTTGCCTGCACGCGCAGCTTCGATTTCATTATCCATCAATTCTATTAAGACGTTGAATAGAAAATCAGGCGCAACCAACAATTTTTCATAATTGGTTTCAGGGGCATAACCTGTCAGACGATTAAATAAACGACTGGCATCATTTGCCAAAATGTCATCACAGGTGAATAAGGCTAAGTCGGTGTATAAACGGGCAGTGCTGGCATTGTAATTACCTGTTCCTAGGTGTAAATAACGCCGAACACCGTCATCTTCTCGGCGGACAACCAGCGCAATCTTCGCATGGGTTTTAACAGGCAATTCTTCCACGCCATAGACAACATGCACCCCTTTATCTTCTAATGCACGCGCCCATGTGAGGTTATTTTCTTCGTCAAAACGGGCTTTGAGTTCAACCAATACGGTCACTTGTTTATCGTTATCACGCGCTTCTAGCAAGGCTTCTACTACAGGCGAATTTGCCCCTACGCGATAAAGGGTTGTTTTGATCGCAAGCACTTTGGGGTCTCTGGCTGCCGTTTTGAAAAATTCTTCAACAGGTGAAAATGAATCATACGGATGATGAACGATCACATCTTCACGCGCGCGAATTTGATCGAAGATGTTGCCCTCTTTCGGGAATGCTTCGACATAGCGCGGAACAAATGGTTCAAATTTAAGATCAAGGCGATTGATGCTTGCCAGACCAAATAAATCGCTTGATCCAAGCGCCCCATCAACTTGATAGATAAAGGCATCACGGGTGACTTGCAAACCTTCTCGCAGGCTTTTTAACATGCGGTCACTAATATCATTCGGCACACTAATCCGCACTACTGAGCCAAAACGCCGCTCACGGACACCTTGCTCAATGACACTCATCACATCTTGCAAATCTTCATCAAGTTCTTGCTCATAATCAATATCGGTATTGCGTAATACACGGAACGGATAGGCTTCGACAACATCCATACCCGGAAATAAGGTATCTAAATTATGGGTGATAATATCCTCAATCCATAAGAAATGATCGCCATCCATTTCTTCAGCACCATAACTCCGCAAGATTTGATTAACATCAATCAAGCGAGGTAAGGCATCTCGAATTGGAACTTTAATGCGTGCAAAATCTAAATCAGGATTATCTGCACGCTGTACAAAAACGCCCAGATTCAAACTCAAATTAGAAATAAATGGAAACGGACGCGCATGATCGGCTGCTAAAGGGGTTAGAACAGGGAAGATAGCTTCTTTAAAATATTCATAGATGACTGCTTCTTGTGTACGATCTAAATCTTCATAGCGCAGCACATAGATGTTCTCGTTTTCTAATTCACGCAATACCTCTTTGAGGATCACCCGTTGTTCATAGATCAGTTCGGCAACTTCTGTACGGATTCTATCGAGCAAGCGGGTTGGGGTATAGCCATCAGGACGTGATGATTTAATCCCTAATTTGACTTTTTGGACGTAAGATGCCACGCGCACCATAAAAAATTCGTCCAAATTATTGCCAACAATCGCAATGAATTTAATGCGCTCTAATAAAGGTGTCTTAGGGTCTTTTGCAAGTGCCAGCACCCGTCTCTGAAATTCAATGGTACTCAGTTCACGATTAACAAACGTTTCTGGTGTAAGGTCTGATGGTGATGGATATGGCAACACAATTTGCTCCCGATAATTGGCTGAAGGCTTCGATTATACTTGCAATATAACATCTTTTCATCAAACGCATATTGGAAAGTTGCGGTAGAAAGGTGATATATCAATTCGATTGTGCCAGCAGGGATACTTAAATGCTCCAAAATCATTGGTTTGAATAATAAAAAATTGTAAAAATATTGATACTTAATTAACGTTAATTAAGTATCAATGAAATGACAACTATAATGACTATTAGAGAACAACATTTAGCTGTGTGTTTTAGGAGTTATTATCAAATGGCAATCACATACCATCAAAATGTAGATGGCACACATATCATCAAGATAGAATCCAACTCCGCAGTACCTGTTCTGATTAGGGATGTTGTAACTTTGCTTGTTGATATTCATTATCAATCGCATCATAATTCTGCTTACATTGTGTTGGATTTTGAGCGGTACGATCAATTTCCCTTACGTGAATTTGTAATGTGCCTCAAACAATTTTATCGAGATGTAGAGATGAATCAGTTACGGGTTGCGTTGGTGGTGCAAAGCTCATTGGTGCGTGTTTTAGAAGCTGTTGTAAAAACATTAGTCACACGCGAATCAATCCAATATTTTACGGATACCGAACGCGCTTTGTTATGGCTACATCTGGAACGTGGTAGAAACGTTGCCTAAATTTATTGCAAGACTGTTATCATAGAGGGGCACAAACATGATCGTTTGCGCCCCTTCTGGTTTAATGTTGCACTGTATTTTGCTTGATATGCCTTACTTATTTAACGCTTGTCTGTAGTACGATCATTGCGACTACGTCCGAACCACAATATCCCCAATAGAATGACTGCAAAGAGCAAAGCCCCACATCCTAAAAGAATACCGGTCGAATTACCTTCCAATGGTGGATTGTCAGCAGATTGTGCGCCAACATCGACAATTTCAACTGGTGTTAATGTCGGGAGTAATGCCGTTGCTTGCGGTGTTTCTGTGATGGTTGCTGTTGGCTCAACCGTAGGCGCTTCGGTAGCGGTTTCAGATACGGCTACATTGGCTGCAATGGCTGTACTGGCATCATCGGTTGCAGCTTCAGCATCAAGTGTGCTTTGAGCATCGGCTGTTGCTTGCGCGTTAATTTCAGCTTCGGCATCAAGTGTGCTTTGGGCATCGGTTGTTGCTTGTGCGTCGATTTCAGCTTCGGCATCAAGTGTGCTTTGAGCATCGGTTGTTGCTTGCGCGTTAGCTTGCGTCTCGGCATCAAGTGTGCTTTGAGCATCCAAGGTTGAAACAGCGTCACTGGTTGCTTGGGCATCGAGTGCATTTTGAGCATCAACAGTGGCAATTGCATCACTGGTTGCTTGAGCAAATTGTGCATCGGCTGTTTGTTGTAGATTCGGTGTTGGCGATGGCAAAACGATATTGAGTGTGATGGATTCGCGGGTTGTCGAACCCCCTGTATTGGTTGCTTCCACATTGATTGTGAGCGTATCCGTCTCGAACATTTGCAAAATGATCGGAATATTCGGATATGTGCCATCTGCACGTTGTTGTAAGGCAATATCAATATCATCGTCAAAATCATAACGGACGCTGATAAGTTCCGTTTGGCTATTAATAGTGACAGGTAACGAGGTATCGCTGGTTACAGGTTGCGGAATATCACCAAAGATGATTTGTGGTTGTAATGCAGCAATCTGAACAGGGACAGTTTGGGTGATTGTTGCGCCGTTACTATCAACAACTGTTACATCAAGATTGAGTGTACCGGGTTGTAAAGATGCTGGGTAAATGGTCAAATCATCTAAGGGGATCGCTTGCCCTGCAATGCTGACGGTACTACTGGTAATTGTCGCACCTGATTGGGTATCGGCAGCAACGGTAAATGTTGTTGGATTCGTAATTATTTCATCACCATCGAGACCATCCAACGATACATTTTGAGGGGGTACGCTCGCAATTGTGAATGGCACAGTAACATTGGCTGTTGCGCCGCCTTCATTTTCGACAGCGACAAATAAATCGTATGCACCGACTTCTAGTAAGAAGGGGTCAATGGTGAATGGGAAGCCATTTTCTGCATCGCTTGAACTGATTGAAGCGATTGAGACACCCTCTTGGAGAATACTATAAGTGGCATTAACGGCAGGTGTTTGCCCTTCCGCGTTGATGGTGATTGTGGTTGGTTCTGATATTTCTGTGCCACTCTCAAAATTTAAGACAATCTCAGAAGCCAACGCTGCTGTTTCAAACATGACACGATCACTACCTGTATCGCCATCGACATCGGTAGCAGTCACAACAAGATCATAACTTGCTGGTGGATAGACAAGCGGATCAATCACAAATGAGCCATCAGGGTTGCTGGTGATCGGTTCACCGTTGATGCTAACCAATATCTCAGCAAGCTCATCATCGGCTGCAATGCTGGGCGCAATGGTAATCGGTGTGCTGAATGGTACAGCAAATAAATTGTCATCAAGGGTGACAATTGGCACAGGAATCGGGGCGCGGATTGTGCCTGTATCGACATTGGTATTGCCGAAAGGTGTTTGTGATTGCAGTGTAAATTCGTAAGTTGTGCCATCCGCAGGAATATCACTTTCGATGGTGATGACGTACTGCGTGCGGAATAAGGCTGCCAATTCACCATAAATAGTCGTTAATTCTTGCGGTGACGGGGATTCAAATGTTCGGGCATTCGTACCGATAGAAAGTTCCTGTAAGAAACTGCGATCTGTACCAAAACCTAAACCAATCGTATAAAGTGAAACACCATCGCGCACGGCTGCTTCTAATGCTGCTTCACGAAGATTGCGACTATCGCCACCAAATTCTGCACCATCACTCAGTAAGATGACGGCACGGCGTGGAACTGGCGCATTAGCTGCAACTTCAACACCGAGGACGGCAGCATCATATAAAGCTGTACGACCACTGACTTGTAAGCTATTAATCACACGCAAAAGCTGATCTTTATCGGTGGTGTAATCTTGTACTAGACGGGCTGTATTACTAAAGGTCACAATCGCAATTGGATCATTCTCACCAACAGCATCAATGAATAAGGCAGCAGCTTCTTTTGCCAATTGCAAAGGTAAGCCACTCATACTGGTGCTGGTATCAATTACCAAGACACTTGCAAAAGGCAAATTATCGGATGCGATATTCTCTACGCGAACAATAGTCGCAATATTTTCTAAGTCACCACCGAGGGTAAAATCTGCAATGGTCAATCCTTCGATGGGAATTTTATTACTATCGAGGACATTGGTGGTCACTGTAATCGTGGGAAGATCACTTGCATTTGCGCCTGTGATTTCCAATGATGGCGCAGGTGTTTCTTGTGCAAACACTAAAAACGAGGGGACTAAAATAAGTAACCCGATAAGGCTGATAAGCCATTTTTTCATAATATAATCCTACCTTGTGTACTCTGTAACTTAATAAGTATCGTTTATCATAACCACTCTAGTTTAACAACTATATGGTATTTTGCGATGAATTGTTAATAACTCGAACACAATCTTTATGGTGTGCCTTGGTGCTATCCATTCAATAAGTAAACCCATACAGTGATATTTTGATACGGCAACATAACATAGGGGGATTCATGAAATTGATTCATGTTGGTGCATTGGTGCTATTAGGCGCAATTTGGGGGGCATCATTCTTATTTATCCGTGAAGCTGCGCATGATTTTGGTCCTATCGCGCTGATGTTTGTGCGTGTGTTGGTAGCAGGCTTAGTGCTTATCCCGATTGCACCGATGCTCATGAAACGTAATAGCAATACGCCCATCCGTTTGCTTGACCATTGGCGTGAATTTTTAATTATGGGCGCATTTAATTCGGCGATTCCATTCACTCTGATTGCATTTTCTGAATTGACGATGACGGCTTCGTTGGCATCCATCTTAAATTCGCTCACGCCTTTATGCACAGCGATTGTTGCTGCACTATGGGTGGGTGAAAAATTAACCCCTCAAAAATTGTTGGGCGCAGTCTTAGGGATTGTGGGTGTGGGTGTGCTGGTGGGTGGTAGTCCATTAGCATTAGATACAGCTTTCTTGCTTGCCGTTGCTGCATCTATTCTTGCAGCGATTTGTTACGGCATTGGTACAGTCTATGCCTCTTTGCACATTAAAGGCATTCCTGCTATTCAAGCCTCCATTGGACAATTGATTGGCGCATCTGCTTTATTAGCCTTACCCACTGTCGTGAGCATCCCTGATACACCACCAAGCATGCGAGCGATTCTTTCGTTAGCAGCACTGATTTTGCTATCAACATCATTTGCTTATTTGATCTATTTTTATCTTTTGAGCAATGTCGGGGCAACACGAACGGCTAGTGTAACCTTCCTCGTGCCTGTGTTTGGCACAATTTGGGGCATTCTGTTCCTCAAAGAGCCATTCAGCGCTGGCATGCTGGTGGGGATGGTGATTATTCTGCTTAGTGTTGGTTTGGTATTGGGCGCACGCTTCGGTAAAGCGGAGGCTGTACCTGTATCATCGTGATAAGAAA